>JAITDS010000203.1 GCA_031282435.1 Spirochaetaceae bacterium | reverse complement strand
CGCGGACTTTTATATGAAGTGCGAATTTTGGGACGAAAAAACCACGTAAGGAGTCAGGTAGCCTAAAACCTTACGGTGACGATTATTGAGTCTATCGACGATTTTGTCAAGCTCTCCTTGAGTGAGGTCGGTAAAGGGCGCTTTTTTAGGCAGGTACTGTCTTATCAGCCCGTTGGTGTGCTCGTTAATCCCCCGCAGCCAAGGCTTTCCGCCTCCGTCGCCAGATATATCCTTCTTTGTTTTTCATCCAGCATAGGAAGCATTCTTTTTATCCTGTTTTCCACAATACTATCCATAGTTTCCACCTCATATTAAACTACAAGTAGTATAGCGTATCCCGCTAATAATTACAAGTTATTATCTTACAGTTCCTAAGCTCCACCTGATAATCAATGACCGTGGAGAGATATGCGCCTTTTATCTGAGCCGTGGCAATGTGGACGACAGGGATCACGAGGTAATAGACCGTTTATGCCGCGAATTGCGGGGAAAACTCTTTGGGGAGCGGTGGTATATACGGGAATTGTTTGAGCGGCTGTATCTGAGGGGGATAAAACTGATAACGCGGCTGAAGAGGAACATGAAGAACAAGCCGATGGATATGGGGGAGAAGCTGCTGTTACGGAAACGTGCGGTCATAGAATCGGTGAACGACTTTTTGAAGAACATCTGTCAGGTGGAACATAGCCGGCACCGGAGTATTGCCTATTTTCCGGTGAATCTGTTAGGGGCATTGTCGGCCTACAGTTTCTTGCCACATAAACCGTCTATTCGGGGAGTCTATGATAACCGGACTTTACCGGTACTTGTCTGATTTTTCTGTCGAACTCACGTTAATTTAGAATCTTAAAGCCGGCAAACAAGACTTCAAGGCCGCGCAAAAACATATCATCGCCGCTCATCAATTTTAGATCCACGCCAAGTATTGAACTGAACGGATTACTTGTTTCCGTGTTAGAAAATGCCGCCCGGCGCATTTCATCGGCCACAAATGCCGTAATGTAGTTGTTAAACATATTTGCCGCAATTATGCAGTTGCTCTCACTGACTCCAATATGCAAAAGACATATCATACAATTTTTTATTAGCTCAAGACGCTGCCGCGTTACGGGCGCTGATTGAGTAAAGATTTCCACAGAATCCCGCACTTCTAACATTTTTTCACGGTAAAGTTTGGCTGACTGTATCAAATATTTTTTGGGGTCTTTCATTGAACATGAAGGTTCAATGCCGGAACTGATTTTTTCCGCGATAAGATTATACAAATCGTTTTTTCCTTTTATGTGCCAGTAAAGCGAGGCGGCCTTAATATCAAGTTCCCGCGCTAATGAACGCATTGTAAGGGATTCAATGCCGCCGCGTTTCAAAACGGATATTGCCGCATCCGCAATCATATCTTTTGTAATTTCCATGAAAGCTCCCTGTAATTACCGGGCTTGTTCAACGAAGCGCCTGATTATCCTGCCTGTCTACCGCTATCAATTCTGCCAAGCCTGCGCACGCCGGCATTTATTCCAACAGTTCTTTTGTTATAAACAGCTTTATGTAAAGACGCAGAGCGTTTCTGTTATTTATTTTTGCTAAAGCCGTGTTAGATTGTATTATATTGTCCGATACTTCGTCCAGCATTGAATGTGTTAAGATGCGATGCTTAAACTGTTTTTCCAAATACTGCATATAGTTTTTAATAATTACATTTACATCGTGCGTAAGCCGTTCACGAGAAGGTTTGTTTATTAATAGATTCCAGCGGTCAATTATCTTATTCATATAAATATCAATATCAGTATCGCCCGGTACAATTTCACTGGAAATCTTTTTCGCGTTATTTTTTAACTGTTGCAAAGAGACAGAATCTAAATCTTTTTCAGATTCCGTATAATATCCGGCGTTCTTTTTAATTCCGTGCTTTAAGATACGGCAGAATACCACTACAAAAGGTATTGAATGCCAAAACGGAAGAGCAAGTTTACTTTGAAGCAAAATGTCGCCGCGTTTTAATTTAAGTATTTTCTTTAATGAACTTACCTTTCCGTCAAGTAGATTTTTAAATATCTTTGAAGCCTCGGCTTCTTCCTCCATAATTTTATGCTGTAAATAGTCGAATTTTTGGTCATTTATTATGCTTATAATGGCCGGGGAATATAATTTTGCTGTTTTTGCTACAAGCGTTTCAAAATCTAAATCGTTTTCCATGGCTTTTTCTTTATAATAATCGGACATAATTCTTATCCAACGGTTTATAATTTCAGCTTTTACTCTTGTCTGCATATCTTTTAGTAAAGAAGAACACAGCAGAGATAATTTGTCCGTTCTTACAAAAAAATCCGCGTCATTAGGTGACTCAAATTTAAGAATGTTAGGCAAATTATTATCAGTCATTGTCGTATTCGTTTTTAGCCAGTTTTTTAAATCGTTTTCGTTGTAACGCTGCAAAATAACCACACCGCCCGGCCCTGTTAATTTTAATAAACTGCTAAAAGTATACATATAAGGAGGTTCCGCCATTTTTTCGTTTATAACGGCAAAGGCGCGCTCTTTGCTACGTTTATTTATGGCCGCAACTTTGTAATAATTGTTAAAAGCGAGCAAAACCGCGGCAACTTGATAAAGGATTATGCTTTCCGGTGAAATTTCGTTGTCGCGGTCTATCATTTCTTGGGCTTGTGTTTTAATCAGCGGGCACAGAAATATCCATGATGAAAATGTAAAATCATTCGCTTCCATAATCTCGTCAATACAAACGTCTTGGTGTACTGTAATATTTTCCATAAATTTGTTTACGCGGTGTTCTTGTCCGACAAATCGCGTCATCAGTTTTTGCTGGTAAAAAGACAAAGTTCTTGTTATCTGCATTGAGTAATGCAGTTTATACAAAGCCGTTTCTAAAACACGCTTTGGCAAATGTGTTGAAAGCGCCAGCGCGCATCCAAATTTTTCTGGAAATATAAGTTTCAAAACCGGCAAAAGCGCCTGCTGCGGTTCTTCAAGATACTCAATCATGCCGGTTTCTACCGAAATTTCTCTGACAAAACTATCCGGAATGGGATCCCTAAAATAACTTTCATCAGGAAACGGCTTATCATTTGAATTAGCGATACTAAAGTATATATTTTCAATTTTTTCAATAAAGAAATCAGGTAAAAATATTCTTTGATTGGGAGCTTCACCCTGAATAATACATTTTTTTTCGTCCGAAAGCCGCGCAAGTTCCGAAAATACTTTTTCGCGTGTATTTGTCAGCCATTGTTTTAACGCCGGCTGATATTCCTGATGCAGAATGGCATTCCGCTGCAATAAGCTTACCAGCGTTTCAATCCGTATATATGGCGAATTAATTTTGCGCGAATAGGCCTTAATCATTTCATAAAGATCAATGACCGGTTCCATATATATCCTTTTTATCTATTAGAGTTATTCGGAAACCTAAAGTTTCCGGACAACTCTATTGAACAAGTTTTTAGCGGTTGTCGGGGCCGCCATGCTTGGCTCGCAAAAACTGAAGTTTTTGAACAACTTTATTAAAAAATTAAGCGGCTAATACGACCACTTAAACCCAAAAGAAATCATAGGTATAGGCAACTCGAAATTGGCCGTGCTACTGCCCTCTTCTTCCTCCCCGGTATAGGGATTCAGCGTTGTATTCCCTTTTGGACGGTAAATGAGCGACAGCGCGTTTTCCACCGCTAAATACACTTCCGTCCGCACCTTCTTGTTCGGATAAAAAAAGAACCATGAAAATTTTACGTCCATTGGCAGCGCAAATGACGTTCTTTCCGAATCCGAATAAGTGGAAACCCGCTTGTATTTTTTTACTATCGTGCCGTCCTCTTGCGCTATAGTATACGGAATTTTTTCGCCCAATTTGGGTTTCGGAACTCCGCTCGCAAATCCAAAGCGCGTATAAATGTTAAAGTTTTGCAACGGTTTGAAATTCAATATCAGGTTTAAGTTGGAAAACCGGTGGAATGACGGGAAGTACCAATTATTTGACCTGTCTTCAAAAGTGGCTCCGTTGAACGCTTCCAGACTTTTTGGGTCATGATAGTAGGCGTAATTAAACGAATATGAAATCCAGCCGTCAATAAACCTTCCGTCTATTTTTTGCAGCATAAGGTCAAAGCCGTATATGCGGCCTTCGCCGTCAAAATTATAACGTAATACCGCGGTGTTTTCATTCGCTACATTTATTGTATAGGCGCGGTCGAATATATATTTGTAGTAAAATTCAAGCGTGAAAGTCCAGTTCCCTAGAAAATCAAGTTTAACGCCCATAACGCCCGCCGCCGACCTGTTCTGTTTTAGGTCAAAGTCTTTAATCCCGTAACTTTTGTCTATATACGCGATATTATTATTCATTGATGAAAAAAGCCCCGCTCCGGCGGAAAGCGTTAAAAGGTCAATGTAACCGTAGTTTCGCAACGGATAATATTCAAAATTTAAGCGCGGATTTAGTACCGGCAATGATTGTATTATAAAATTCCTGCCCATAAAAAATAAATGATCAACGCGCAGTCCGGCCTCCACGTCAAAATATCCGGCGGGATCTTTGTATTCAAGCTGTGTGTACGCTCCGGAAAAAAGTCCGCCGTTATTTACATCCGGAAAAACCCGCAAAAATGACTCGTATTCCCCGGATTCAGTCTGAGCGTCTATTCTCGAATTTGTATCAACGGTTTCAAACCATCTCCTGTATAATTCCTCTATTCCGGCGGAAAACAAAAATCCGTTTTTTAGATCCCAGTCAAAATCTAAACGTCCTTGCAGGCCGAATGTCGTATTTTCGTAACTTTGTATATTTTTTGTCTGGATAGGGGTCAATCCCTGCATGACTTCATAACTAAGCTCGGATTCCATAAGCTGTGAATTGTACGAAACTCCTAGATTTGCTTTTATTATCATATCCGGCTTCGGAGTAAACAGTAAATTGCTTGTAAAAAAACAAATTAAATTATCCCATGTAAATTTTAATTCGGAGTTGCTTAATAGATTTATCTGAACGCTTCTGTTGTTGTAAAGCAGACCTATTCCGTCACTGCCTATATAAGCGTTCATGTCCAATTCCATATCTTCGGAAAACCTGTAATTCGACAGCAGGTTCAAACTTCTGATATACGGCGCGACAGCCACCACGTTTATAGGCGCTATTTCTTTGATAACTGTTGAAAGCTGTTTTGCTAAATAAACAAACGGCTCCCAGTAGGTTATTTTACCGATAATCATTACCGCCCCGCGGTTTGCCGCATTTGTATCAGAAAAATCAGGCAACGGATGCGACACGTTAAATCCGGCGGCGCTTGTGGAAAGGTTGATGCCAAGCTCGGCATGATCTACCGCAAGCCGCCTTGAAGTAAGTTCCAGCAAACCGGAGATAGTATGTGAATAACGCGCCGAAAAAACACCGTGATGTAACTGCGCGGTTTCTATTGTTTTAGGGTCGAATATTGAATAACCGCCGCCCCAATGGTACGGGTTGTCGAGATAAAAGCCGTCTAGCGAGGCTTTCAAGTCGCCGGGTACGCCGCCGCGTATGGAAGGCAGCGCGTTAAATACTCCGGTATAACCTACTCCGGGCAACAGTTTAACGGAGGTCATCACATCTTCAACCAGTCCGATTTCCGCCGTATATTCCAATTTTTCATGGTCAAGCGAAACGCTGCGCCCGCTTTGCGTTCTGCCGGATGACGGCATGGAGGCTTCTACCACAAGTTCTTTGTTTTCGAGTGTTTCCGCGCTTATATGTAGCGTAACCGTGAAAGATACGGCGCCGTCCTGTTTTATGAGTATTCTCGCGCCTTCGTAGCCCGGATATGAAACACGGATTTCGCCCCGCGTTTCATCAGGAATAGAAAAACCTGCCGTCCCGTCATCATCCGTTTGCAGTTCTGTTCCGTCCGGCAGGCGCAGGGAAGCTCCCGCAAGCGGTTCGTCTAAATCACCGTCCATCACGGAAACTTTTATATCACGCGCGGTCAGCGGAGCCGCAACCATTACAAGCGCTGTTAGTATCACTGACAAGGCGCGGAAAAAACGCATAATTCAATTGTAACTAGAAAAAACCCGCTTTTGCAACAACACGCATTGTGCCACACGCATCACGTCCGATACGGCCGCCAACAAACTAAAAAAAATCAGTCCCCGCACATCGACAGGCTCTTTACAAAAACCAAAACAGCAGGAAACTCTGCGGAGCATCAGAAACCAAACCTGTCCGCCTGCTGCACCGCGATACCACCGGCCGCAAAATTACCGGGTATTTCCGTTACCAGGAGGCTGCGGTCGCAGCCTCCCTCCAGCCCATCCATGACGTACCCCCCGCCCTACAAAATATGGCGGTTACCAGCCGTACAGATCATCGGAAAGTTTAAATACAATTACATCCGGAAGACGCACTACGCAACCTTCCGCCGGATAGGACGGCAGAGTCGGCCACACCTGAAGCGCCGTTTGAAGCTGCTGTTCATTCGGGTACGGGTAGTTAAGCCCTATAGTACGCATGAAACATAGTCCGTCAATCGGAGAACTTGTCCACGCCCCCTGCAAACCCCAAAACGACCGCCCTACGATTTCACCTTCAATATAATTTCTTTTAAATTTGTTCGCGGCGCGTATTTTACCAACAAACACAACAGGAATAGTGTTACCCGGATCCTCGTATCTTGCCAATATCCTTGCGAAATCGCCGGCAAGCCGCACGTCTTCCTGATACCGCATATAATCGGAATAGTACATTTGCGAGCCTATTTGTGATTGATGAACGGCAATTATAACCGCGGCGGCAAATATAATACCGGAAAACCATTTTTTATAATGTATCACAAGATAGTAAATCATAAAACCGACCGCAAAAGGCAGCGCGTACTGTGAACGCAACGGGGGCGAGTAAGCGCCCGCTATCGGAAGCACGCAGAATGTCAGCGGTATACCTATTATTGCCAAAAGATACAACGTGCGCCTTCCAGCCTTGATATGTTTAACAGCGACATATACCGCCTGCGCGAAAAACAATACCACCAACGGGAACAGGTAAACAAAACTGGATATACGCGATCTGCCGAACATCAAATTAAAAAAATAACTTTTAATGGCGGAAAAATTCGAAGCCGCCGGATCTTTGCCCCAGCGTATCATCCTGTCTATGTAACCATTTTGCTGTGTTTTATGTATCAGCAGGAACAACCTGTTGCCCAGTATATATAGAACCAAAACGACAATCAGGCATATAAAAAGTTTTAGGCACAAAAAACCGTATACTTTCTTATCATAATCAGAATTTTCCTGAATAAGAATAAACGCGCTGAACACGGAAAAACAAAATAGCAGCAACATACTTTGATAAGAAGCCACAAGCAATAACAGTATTATAAACCCGCCGGCTATTTTTATTTTTTCATCTTCCATAAAACCTTTGTAAAGCAGATAGGTAATTATTGGACATAAAAAGAGCATAAACTGAGTGCCCCAGCCGGGAAAATAAAACATTTCCAACCAGACCTGCATTGTGGTAAAAACAATGGCAAACGGGATAAGTTTATTATTTAAGCCCTGTTTGTTTGAAAACATATTTACAAAATAACACCATTCAATAGCGACAAGCCAGAACAAGAAGAAACCCGAAAAATAACCAAGCCACGGGTTGAATTCTTTTATTGTAAATAGACCCGTTATTCTGCCAAGTATATCTCCGCCCCAGCGTCCCATAGTCGCGCCGGTGCCGGGCGGGCCGCCCGCGCCGTAACCGGCCATAACCAGTTCAGTGTCTATGCCTATACTGTAAAGCCAAAGTCTTATCCCGTAAGTGCAGAATACCGCAAGCGTTATAGACGCTACCAGCAGAAGGTTAGCGCGGCAAAATTCCAGAAAACTATTTATACCCGCTTTTTCCTTAAAGTAAGATAGTCTCTTTGAATCATCCGGTCCTAATTTTGACGCAATATTACTAAAAAATGTTTTAATGTTCATATAAGCTCCTAATCCCATGTTTGACTTGTATAAAATCAAGTATATTTTTATCCGCAAGCGGCTTTACCCCCCGCCGTAAACTCGTTTACGCGCTGTGCGGCGGATGGTTCATTTTAAAATTTGTTAAAAATTACGCTGCTTTTTTTAGAGTTGCCAAGTATTTATCGGCGGCATCTTCAAGTTCCTGCTCCAAATCCATAGATATTTCTTTTTTTGCGGCAATTTCAGTAAGAATATTGGGATTTCGCGTCTTTATATAATCCAGAAAACCGCGCGCAAAATCATGAATCGACGCAACCGCCACATTCATCATGTAGCCGTGTACCGCAATGTATAGCAGAGCAGCCTGCTCTTCCATAGAATACGGCGAAAACTGGGGTTGTTTAAGCAATTCCATTAAACGTTCACCCTGAGCCAGTTTTTCCTGTGTCATTTTATCAAGATCGCTACCAAATTGAGCAAAAGAAGCCATCTCACGATACTGGGCCAAGTCAAGGCGCAGACGGCCAGCCACTTTACTTATGGCCTTACATTGCGCCGCGCCTCCCACCCGGCTTACCGAAAGTCCCACGTCAATGGCCGGCCTAAAACCTGAGTTAAACAGTTCTGTTTCAAGAAATATTTGACCGTCCGTTATTGAAATGACGTTTGTCGGAATATAAGAGGATATGTCGCCCGCCTGCGTTTCTATGATCGGTAACGCCGTTATGGACCCGCCGCCTTTCTCTTTTGAAAGTTTGGCGGCTCTTTCTAAGAGCCGCGAGTGCAAATAGAATACGTCACCCGGAAAAGCCTCACGCCCCGGCGGACGGCGCAACAACAAAGAGATAGTGCGGTACGCGACCGCGTGTTTCGAAAGGTCGTCATAAACGACGAGCACGTCCTTCCCTTGACGCATAAAGTATTCCGCCATAGCTACCGCGGAATATGGCGCGAGGTATTGCAGGGCCGCGGAGTCGGCGGCGGAAGCCAGCACAACAAACGTATAATTCATGGCCCCCATTCTTTCAAGATTTTGCAGTATAGCGGCGACAGCGGAAGATTTTTGACCTATCGCGCAGTATACGCAGTAAACGTCTTTCCCTTTTTGGTTTACTATCGTGTCAATAGCTATAGCCGTTTTACCCGTCTGCCTGTCGCCTATTATAAGTTCGCGCTGTCCGCGTCCTATAGGTATCATAGAATCTATCGAGATTATGCCCGTCTGAAGCGGTTTATTGACGGGCGAACGGTCAATAACGGAGGGGGCGGGGGCTTCCACAGGGTAGTATTCGACTGCTTCTATCACACCCTTTTCGTCAAGCGGAGCGCCAAGCGGATTAACAACGCGGCCTAAAATAGAATTACCTACCGGTACAGAAGCGACTTTCCCCGTGCCGCGAACTTCTTCTCCGTCTTTTACAAGATTTTCACCGCTGAACATGACGCAGCCGACCCCGTCTTCGTTCAAATTGAAAACTATTCCCTGAGCGCCGGAGGCAAATTCTACCAACTCGCCGTATACGGCTTCAGATAAACCGTGTACCGTTGCCACGTCGTCGCCAACCGTCCCGACAAAGCCAATCGAACCGGAAACCGGTTTCCCTTCCCACTCATCAATTTCTTCTTCTAGTACCTTAGCCAAATCGCCAAAATTTATCATTTTCTACCTCTCAAACAGCTCCCGCCAATAATTGTTCCATCTGCTTCATCTGTCCTAAAACGCTGAAATCCTCACGATCATCACCTATATTTATGCGGTAGCCGCCCACAAGTTCAGGCGTTAAAACGACGGTTATACGCACTTCTTCCACTTTTTCACGCTCTTTGATAGCCTTCTTTACAGATTCAACAAAAACATCGTCGGGTTTTTCGGCGCAATCAAGCAAAACAGTTAGAATTCTTCGTTTTTTGAGCAATAAATCTTCAATTTTGTCAATCAAAAGTCCGCTCTGCGGTATATGTCCCCGCTTTATCAATAAAAAAACCATGGCGCAAGCCGCTTCTATCCCGCTTTTTTTGCCGTCGTAGCCGCATTTTTTTAGGGCCGCGCGCAAAAACACGTCGAACTGTGCCGCCGCCACACTGCCGGAAACCGTATTAGGCAACCGTAAAAGGCAGTAAAGCGAGCTTTTAAGAACTGAAAAACCAGTTTCCGTCTGTTTGTAAGAAGTATCGGCGGGTCTAGCGGCATCTTTATTAAAGCCTTCTTCGCAGGCTTCAATAAAGGCTTCCGCCCAGCGGTCTGCGGCAAGCTTCAATCTTTACCCCCGCCCAGCTCTCTCAGCGCGAGTTCCGCCTGAGCGCGTACGTCATCACCCGAAATCTCACGGCGCAAAAGCCGTCCCGCCGCGGCGACAACCAAGGTTGCCGCCTGCGCCTTGAACGCTAGAACGGCGGCGTGTCTTTCCGCCTGAATTTGCCTGCGGGCCGATTCTATAAAGAGTTCCGCCTGCGACTTTCCTTCCTGAATGATTTTAGCCGACAGTTTTTCCGCCTCAATCTTCGCGGCTTGCGTGATAGCCATGGCCTCGACATCCGCGTTCTTCATTTTGTCTTCATAATTAAGGCGTAACTTTTTAGCTTCCTCACGGTCCCGCGTAGCGGCGTCGATTTCATCTTTAATCTTATTCGCGCGGTTTTCCATGAATTTACTAAGCGGTTTGAAGAATATTGCCCTTAGTACAATAAAAAGCACCGCTATGTTGAGTAGCGAGAAAAAAAAGCTGGCTGAAAAATCAAGCATATTGTGACCGCTTCTACTTAACTACAACAAGAATAGCCACAACAAAACCGTAAATGGCCGTTGCTTCCGCTAACGCTATGCCTAAAAAGAAAGTCGACATAATTTTGCCGGCTGCTTCCGGCTGCCGCGATATGGCTTCGGATGTTCGCCCTGTAGCTATTCCAATTCCAATGCCGGCGCCCAGTCCCGACATTACCGCAAAACCCGCTCCAATCAAATATACCAAATCCATAAATATCTCCTACGTTTGTTATGGATTTCAGTATAATGAATAATATATTTCAACATCAAGTATCCGCATTACCTCATTGGACTTGTTCGCCAACCTGATTGGCTGCCGCGCGTTGCCTTATCGAAAATGTAACCCCAAAGAATCCGTGCCTCATTTTGAAAAAGTAACACAAATTAAGACAGACTATCCGAGAATATCAGTTCCCGGAGGTCAATACGGGGTTATCTATGCAAGGAAAACAAAACGTCATCGCCGGCTACCGTTCCCGCTAGCGGAACGCAAAGCGGAAAGAAAAAACAACCATCCTGAACGAAGTGCTATTTATCACCGGGTATAACCGGAAGTACGCTATACGGGTCATTAACAGGCCGCAGTCTCCTCAGGCCATCCTCGTCGTGAAAGGCAAGACGGTCAAACTCAAAGCGCCGAAAAAAAGACCCGCCAACCATAAGGGCAAAAAAATCTACACCGACTAGGTCATCGCTTCCCTCCGCCTCATCCGGGCATTCTTCCGGTACAAATGCGGGAAGCTTCCGACACCCTTATGCGGCAGCAGACGAACTATATCGTCCAAAGGAAACCGGCGGCTTAAAGTTACTTTTTTCTAAATGAGGCATTTCGTGCCCGCCGGCAGTGCCGCCAGTGGCCTTCCTGCCCCGCGTTTAGCTTGAAAAGGCCGCCGGCTTACGAGGCGTATTCTTAAATTGGACTTGTTCGCCACTCCGGTTGGCTGCCGCCCAAATCTTTGCAAAAGCGGGACATTTTACGTTTTCAAGAGGAACTTGGCCAAGCCGTACTTGGCTTGCGTAAATTTGAGGTTTCCGGACAACTCCATTAAATAATCAAAATTCGGGCGCATTTTAGCCTGCCGGAGGCAGGCTAAAACCGGGCTATCCGCTCCAATTAAACGGGACGGCGTAAAACGCCGTCCCGTTTAATTCCGCTTCTATCCCTTGCGCGGCTCAAAAAGACATCCGTTTTATAAACATAGAAAAATTTTTCATATCTGAAAACAGAATCTCTTGTGGACAGGGTTTAGCTTGATATTTTCTTTTTAATGGCGTTAGAATTCGAGGCATGGAAAACTGTTCGCGGCTCATTCTGATTGGATCGACGGGACGAAATTCGGGCAAGACCTATCTTGCGGCGGAGCTGATACGGCGTTTTAAGGATGCTCCCGTTACCGCGCTAAAAATCACCTGCGTTGAGCGGCGGAACGGACCTTGCCCGCGAGGGGGTGAGGGATGCGGCGGATGCGCGATTAATAGTGATTTTTGCCTTGAAGAGGAATGTTCCTGCGGCGGCACAAAGGATACCGCCTTGCTGCGGGTTGCGGGAGCGGAAAAAGTGTTCTGGCTGCGCTGTCTGCGTTCCTCGCTTGCGCGGGGATTCGATGCGGTTTTGGAACATTCCGGCGGCGCGGGGCCTATAATCTGCGAATCAAACAGCCTTAGCGAAGTGGTTAAACCGGCGTTTTTTATCATGATCCGCGATTCAAGCGGGGAAAAACCCAAACCGTCCGCCGAAAAAGTCATGCAAAAAGCCGATATTACACTGCAAAGTCCGGTTTCCGCGGAAAATATTGAATATTTATTAAAACTTTTATCAAAAAAAGGCTTCAATTTTGAATAGAGAAGCGCTAAAAATCACCTTTAGCGGCGGCATCCTAGTAACAGGAGATAAAAAATGGAAAGAATATCTGTTGAAGAAGCGTTAAATCTTGTTTTAGATAAGGTAAAACCTAAAACCGGGACTGAAAACCTCCCTCTTAACGAGGCTTTGGGCAGAGTTTGCGCCGGAAAAATAGAAGCCCCTATAGACAATCCCCCGTTTGACCGCTCGCCGCTTGACGGCTACGCTTTTTACAGCACGGATTCCGCGGACGCATCCGAGACTTCTCCGGTAATTTTGCGCGTCGCGGGTACAGTCTATGCGGGAGACAACTATACGGCAAAACTTAAACGTGGCGAGGCGGTACGCATAATGACAGGCGCTATGTTTCCGCCGGGCTGTGATTGTATGGTGATGCAGGAAAATGTCCAAACCGGAAAAAACGGGACGGAAATCTTTATAAGCTCTCCTGTGGGCGCGTACGAAAACTATATTCATTCAGGCGAAGACATACGAAAGGGTGAATTACTGATGAATGAGGGCGAGCGGCTCAGTTTTGCTCATTTGGCAGTCCTCGCGGCGATGGGCTTTTTGAACGTTCCGGTCAAGGTTCTGCCCGCAATCGGTTTTTTTTGTACCGGAGACGAACTTGCGCCGGCGGGCAAACCGCTTCCGGCAGGTAAAATATATAACAGCAACGAGGCGCTTATAGGCTTTCGGATACGGGAATTGGGTTTTACCCCTAAAATTTTGCCCGCAAGCGGCGATGATGCCGGCGTTACCGCCGCTAAAATTGACGCTGTTATAGAAGAACTGGACGTTCTTGTTACAACCGGAGCGGTGAGTGTGGGTGAAAAAGATATTTTTCACGAGGTTTTTAAGATACTTGGGGTTGAAAAACTCTTTTGGAGGCTGAATTCCAAGCCGGGCGGCGGCATACTCTGCGGAATATACAGAGGAAGGCCGTTGCTGTGCCTTTCCGGCAATCCGTTTGCCGCTCTTACCGGTTTTGAGCTTATCGTAAAGCCGGTTTTGGGGAAGATAGCATCCCGTTCCGACCTTGCTGTCCGAAAACAGCGTGTAAAACCGGACGGTGATTTGGCGGCAAAACCTGTGCGGCGTTTCATAAGGGCGCGTATCGAAAACGGGACGGCGCATTTTCCAACCGGGCATCTTTCGGGGCAAATATTTTCGATTGTTGGTTGCGACTGTCTGCTCGATATTCCGGCCGGGACGGCGCTAAACTCCGGCGTTGAGGTGGAGGCTCTACTTTTTTAGTGCGCCGCGCCGTATGCGGCCTCTGTCCGAGGGAATGTGCTTTAGCGGACAGGGAGGGAACGCGGGGCGGGTACTGCGGTGGCGGCGGCAATTTCCCGTTGCGGGTCGCCGCCGCCTCGATTCACTATGGCGAGGAACCGCCTGTTACCGGACGCAAAGGTTCCGGTACGATATTCGTATCGGGATGCAATCTGCGCTGTGTGTTTTGCCAGAACGCTCAAATTTCGCGGGGCGGGACGGGGCGCGTTGTTGACGCGGACGAATTTGCCGCAATATGCCTTGCCCTGCAAGAACGCGGGGCGGAAAATATAAACATTGTTACAGGCTCACATTCTGTCCCCGCGCTTTTGGAAGGCATTCGCCGCGCCCGCGCCGCCTCTCTTTCAATCCCTTGCCTTTGGAATTCGTCCGCTTACGAAAAGCCCGAAACGCTGGAGCTTTTGCGCGGAGTAATCGATATGTTTCTGCCGGATCTAAAAACTTTGGACAAAAATATATCCGCCGCCTTTTTCAACGCGCCGGATTATCCGCGGTACGCTGAAAAAGCCATTATCAAAATGATGGATTTGGCGCGAGACAAACACAAAGTTATAATTCGCCATCTTGTTCTACCCGGTTTTTTGGAATCGACAAAAGAGGTTTTACGCTGGTTTGCCGTAAACGCCCGCGGAAAGGCCATCCTTTCCCTGATGACGCAGTATACACCAGTAAACGGGACTTGCGACGGCGTTCATTGCGGCGGGGAGGATTATGTATCGGATTACGACGGGGCGGGGGCCGCCGGTAAAAAAAATGCTCCGGCGCGTTTTTTGAGTGAACTTGAATATCGTAAAACGCTTGCTTGGCTTGAAGAATTTGATATTGAAGACGGTTTTTATCAAGAATTGGAAACCGGTAACGAGTGGCTTCCGGATTTTGAAAGGAAGAACCCGTTTTCTTCCGAGTTATCCGTACCCGTATGGCACTGGAAGTACGGGTTCATTAAACTCCGTTGATAATTCCGCTTTCAGGAGAATCCCGCCGGCGGCTTTCCCGCCCCGCCGTTTACAACGAAAAGGAGCCTTGGCTTACCGGATATATAAAAGTATTTGACTATCTAAATACGATTGCGGTTAACCAAATAAATATTCACAAGATCGGCGCGCAGAGCGGCAATATGCGCCCTAATATCCTGATGTTCGCCGGAAAGCTCGCGGTACAACTCTTCAAGCGCCCCGTTTATAGTGAATTTACGATTATGCAAAAAATGCTTTACACGCATCAACAACTGCACGTCACGCGCCGAATATAAAAAATTACCCGTACCATCCTTTTGCGGCTGAATAAGCGGAATATGCTTTTCCCAATAGCGAATAGTATGCCCTTTTATTCCAAGTAATTTTTCCAAATCTCCAGTCGTGCAGAGCATCACCTTTTTCCTTTACGGGAAGGCCGTATTTCCAAAGTTATAGGTATCATATCGTATGATAATTCTTTTCTAATTTGATTGCAAATATACGAATGATAAGCGTTAGTGAACGCGGCGGGACGCGATACAAACAAACGAAAAACCACCGGATTGGCGGAAATCTGAACACCATACTTTATCTTAAAACGAGTCTGCGGCCCGTGCGGCGGCGGATTTTGGGACTGCGCCCGTTCAAGGAAATCGTTAAACGTTGACGTTTCCGTAAAACGGTTAAGCTGCTCAAACATTTTAACAGCCGTATTCAATAAAGCGCCCACACCCTCGCCGTTTTTCGCGCTTAAAGCCAGCACCGGAGCGTACTTCATCTGCGCCAAAGAAAAATAAAGCGAATCCCGCGCCGCGTTAAAAGCGTTTTTTATATCCGGCATAGCATCCCATTTGTTAAGCGCAAAAATAACACCCCGCCCTTTGTCGCAGGCAAGAGAGGCTATTTTTTTATCCTGATCGGAAAAACCCTCCGGCGCGTCCACCATAAGGACAATAATATCAGCTTCGTCCATAGTTTTTATGGCGCGGTTTACAGAATAATACTCAATATTTTCGTTTACCCGTGATTTCCGCCTAATACCGGCGGTATCCATCACTTCAAAATCCACACCCTTCCAGACAAAACGCCCTTCTATAACATCCCTCGTGGTGCCGGGTATGTCGCTGACAATGGAAGCCGCCTCAGAACAAAGCCTGTTCGACAACGTGGACTTACCCGTATTCGGTTTTCCCACAATACTTATCTTTATAAGATTTTCCGGCGCGGCGGCGCTAAAAACCCCGCCGCCTAAAAACGCGCCGTTTTTTTCCAGCTTTTCGGCAATCGCGTCCGATAAATCCGATATATTGTCCCCATGTTCCGCCGAAACCGGATATATCTTATCAAAACCAAAGCGCATAATATTCCACGCCTCAGAAAGCAGCCTGCCCCCTTCCGTTTTATTTACCGCGACTATCAGTTTATCGCTCAGCGGACGCAGCAATTTTATGAATTCCTCGTCCTCCGCCGTCAATTCACCCGCCGCGAGCACCAGCACAACAATGTCGGCGCGTTCTATAGTCCGCAGCGTACGCTCCACAACAAGACTGTCTAGGATGTTTTCGTCAGAGTCAGGCTCCCCACGGTCAAGCTTGTAACCGCCGGTATCAATAAGCCGCACAGGTATCCCCGCAATCAACGCGGAGGCAGCCACGGGGTCACGGGTAAGACCGGGTTTCGGGTCGGTAATCGCCCTGCGCTTACGCAGCAGACGGTTAAACAACGTCGATTTCCCCACATTAGGCCGGCCCGCAAGCGCGACTACCGGCAGTTTTTTATCATCACTCAAAGTACGTCACCAGTCCACCCGCCACAAACGGGGCGGCCAGCCGGCTTTCCCCCTCACCGTTTACAACAAAAGGGACAGCGGCCAACCGTGAAATATGCTTAAATTCGATAATCAAATTTGGGCGCATCGCCGCTCCGCGGCGACCGGGCTATCCGCTACAATTAAACGGTACGGCGTAAAACGCCGTACCGTTTAATTCCGCTTCTATCCCTTGCGCGAATCAAACCGCTTTAGCGGTTTGATTTTACGAGGTTTGCGTCTTGCAAACCCCAAATAAATCAGTCAAAAGAAATTAAAACTTTGCGTACGGAAGCGTTGTTCTTTTCCGTGTAATCAAAGGCTTCCGCCATTTGACTGATAGGATAAACCTTTGAAACAAAACCGCCAAGTGGCAACTTTCCGCTTTTTACAAAGTCAATGACGACAGGAAAACGCTTTGTTTGCAGGCGCGAACCGTGAACGCTAATCTCTTTTTTTATTATGTTTACAGGAGCGATTTCGCTTGGGGTCTCGCTAAAACTAAGCTCCACGACACGCCCCGCAACGGAAGTCAGCAGAATAGCATCTTCAAAAGTTTTTTTGACGCAAACCGCGTCCACCGTTACGTTGGCCCCCATGCCTCCCGTTATCTCGTTTACCCTGTCGAAAATATTTTCCTTGCCGGAATTGATAGTATAATCCGCGCCCCGGCTTTTGGCGTACGCAAGTTTATCGTCAATAAGATCGGAAACAATAACAATAGCGCCGTAAAGTTTTGCCATAGCCGCCACAGTAAGCCCTATAGTACCCGCTCCCATGACAAGCACATAGTCGCCCTTTTGCACGTTTCCCCGGTAGCAAGCCTGAGCGCCTATCGTGAACGGCTCTATAAGAGCGGCTTCGTCCCAAGGAAGATCCGCGGGCAAAATATGGGCGTTAGCCTCCGGCACAACAACATATTCGGCACAGCCTCCGTCAATATGAACGCCAAAGACCTTCAAATTAAGGCAGACATTCCCACGCCCCTGACGGCACGCATAACACTCTCCGCAGGATATTATAGGCTCGACAACAACATGGTCGCCCTTCTTTACAGATTTAACGGCCGTTCCGGTTTCCACGACCTCGCCTACAAATTCGTGACCCCACACACGAGGGTACACGGCAAAAGGATTCTTGCCGTGAAAAATATGAATATCCGAACCGCAAATACCAACGCGCTTTACTTTAACAAGCACGTCATTCGCGTTTTTTATTTTAGGAATTTCCCGTTCCACCAGCTTTAACACGCCCGGCGTTTCAACAACTCCTACTTTCATAATACGTCTCCTATTCTTTCATTCACGGACGGACTGTAATTAAGCCGCCGTAAAAATCATACCGCGATACGCCGCGTATTGAACCCTCACGAAAAACTTCCGTGAGGGTTTTCTTTAAATCAGCCTCCCAACCATTTAAGCGGAACCGTTATCAACGGCGGGAATAAAACAAGCGCGAATACGAGTAAAACCTGAAATACGTAATAAGGTATTACAGGCTTTAGAATTTCCTCCATTTTTACCTTGCCGGCGGCGCAGGCGACATTCAGCACCGGACCTACAGGCGGGGACGTGAGGCCAAGCACGTTGGCAAGCGTAAACACAATGCCGAAGTAAATCGGGTCTATGCCCGCGGCGCGTACAAGCGGCATCATAATCGGACACATAATAAGGATGGTCGGCACAACGTCAATGGCTACGCCCATGAAAATTATAATTACTTGCAGTATAAAGTTAAGCAGCATGGGGCGCGAAGTAAAATCGACAAGCGATGCGGTTATCATTTGCGGCATACGCCCTATCGTCATTACGTAGGCGGCAACCTGCGCGGTAGCGGCAAGGAACATTACAACGGCGGACATCTTCGCTGAAGAGATGAAGGCTAAAAACAATTCCCTTGGCTTTAGTTCGCGGTAGACAAAGATTCCAACGACAAGAGCGTAGACAACCGCGATAACGCCCGCTTCCGTCGCGGTAAATTTTCCGCTGCGAAGTCCGACTAAAATGATTACCGGCAGCAAAAGCGCCCACAATCCGCTTAGGAATATTCTAACCGTTTCTTTGAATGACGGCTTTGGAGCATCGCTTTTAACGGCATCCTTGCGCGATACAAAGAACCACACGGCGCACATAATAAAAGTAAGGTATACGGCGGGAGCAATACCGCCCATGAATAGGGATTTTATTGATACGCCCGCCGTAACGCCGTACACTATCATCGGTATTGAAGGCGGCATAATGGGCGAAACAAGGTTTGCCGAAGCTACCAGACCGGCGGATTTAGCGCGGTTATAGCCGGATTTAACCATCATCGGAATAAGTATAGCGCCCAGAGCGGCGGTACTCGCGACAGCGGAACCTACAAGGGACGCGAATATCAAACAGGCAAATATCGTAACATAACCTAAACCGCCCCTAACGCGGCCAAAAAAAATGTTACAAAACGCGATTATACGTGTCGTTAAACCGCCGCGATTCATCAACTCGCCGGCCAAAATGAAGAACGGCAACGCCATCATCGTTACGCTGTCCGTGCCGCGCATAAGCTGGGCGGCGACAGTCTGCGGGTTTGTGGCTACACCGCCAATATGCATCGCCGTTACCACCGCGGTCAAAATCAGCGAAAAAGCGATGGGGAGCCCAATCATTATCCCGACTACAAGATAAACCAGAAACATTATAACTAAAAACATTACCGTCTCCTTTAATCTATAGCTTCCGCGGTTTCTTCCGGAGTATCATCAACTACTTTGATAAGCTCCGAAACCGGTGTTTTTAATACGAATAAACGGAATAAATTCGCAACGGCGATGACAATAATTGAAACTCCCGTTAATATACCAATTGCGTAAACTAAAAATGTGGGAAATTGCGTCGCTACCCAGCGGTCATTCAGGTTTTGAGCAGTCAAACCCCAACTACCCTGCGTAAGTATCACCATTACCCAAATGATGAGTAATTGAACCGCCGAATAGATTATTGCCTGCCACAATTTAGGGACGCGCAGTAAAATTGATTCTATAAGCAGGTGCCGGTTGTCCCGCATTGCGCCTATTGTACCAAGATAAACCAAATATATAAAACACAGGCGGGCAATTTCTTCCGACCACGCAAAGCCTTTGTTAAACTGGCGCAGTACGACGTTCATAAAAACCAACATTATCATTACGGCTAGAAAAATCGCGATGAGTATTTCAATGCCTTTGAATAACGTGTTTAGGAATTTTTTCATTATTTTTCCTCCAAAATTTAATATTTGTTTTTCACTATATTTTGAAATACACAGTACATTTTTACGCGATTAACGCGAATTACAAATATGGATTTGTTAGACAAACCAGCCGTTAGCCGCCTCTCTAAGAGAGGCGGCTAAACTTTGCTTATCTTATAAATCCTTGCGCATTTCGCGTTTTCACGCGCGAGTTGTTTGCAAATCCGGAATTCTCTAACAACTCTATTAAAAAAAGGAAGGTAAAAGGCGGATTTTTGGAACGGACTCGCCGTTCCAAAAATCCGCTAGTGTAAAACAAAAAATAGTTAAACTATCTTACCGCTTTTACTTTTTCGACCAAGGCCGGCGCCCAGTCGGCGTTATCGGAAAGCAACTTGTCGGTAAGCGGTTTTATCATCGTGATGATGCGCTCTTTATCCGCCGCGCTACAGGCCGTAACGGTTAAACCCCTGTCTCTAAGATTTTTGCGGTCCTTATCAAGGCTGGCCATGTAATCATCCCAAGCTTTTACGCTCGCTTTTTTGGCCGCGTCTTTTACAACTTTCTGGAGGTCCGGCGGAAGGTTGTCGAGGACCTGGGCGCTAATAACAATCTCCAGCGTGGCTACGATGTGGTTTGTTTCGTACAGGAATTTCTGAACTTCATAGAAATGCTCGCTCAATACGGTAACCATGCCGTTGTCCTGACCGTCAACAACGCCTGTTTCAAGCGCGCTGAAAAGCTCGCCAAGCGGTATAACCTGGGCGCTTGCGCCGAGGTTCTGTACAATACCTACGTGGATAGGATTACCGGGCATACGGAATTTCTGCCCGTTAAAATCGTCTACCGAAGTAAGCTTCTTGTTGCTTGTAAATGTGCGCGCGCTGTTCGGCCCCCAGCCTATCACGTATACCGACGGGAATTTAGTATGGAACGCGGTGTTCACTTCCTCGGCAATCGGCCCTGTCCATACTTTTTTCGCGTGTTCAAGGTCCCTGTACAGGAACGGCCAGTCGGAAATAAGCATTACAGGAAATTCCTGATTCATAGGCGTACCGACTATGGCTACTTCGATAGTGCCGTTCCGCACACCGTTCCACAGGTCGGCCTCGTTCCCAAGCGTACCGCTGTGGTACACATCAACCTTAATTTTACCGCCGGAATTTTTTTCGACTTCCGCCGCAAAAACATTGTCAATAGCCGCAGCCATCGGGTGCGTATCGCTCCAGTTGTCACCAACTTTTATAGTGATAGAATCACCTTTTTGCTGACCAGGACTTGCAAAGACCCCTGCCGTAACGCAGAGCGCCGCCAAACCGAAAGCTACAATTTTTGATAGCCTCATTTTTCTCTCCTTACTCTAATCTAAAAGTATTTATGTTAAATTATATAATCCGTCTTTATGTTTTGTCAAAGGTTTTTTGGCCGTGTTTAGTTAATAAGTGATAATTTCACCCCATAGGTTTTACGGTGTTACAACCATGAATACTACGCCTGCCATCCTCAGGCGGTATTACATAGACAGGGTAAAAGACATCCGTTCTGTAAATCATGAGTTGAATCGCGGGAGAAGGGGCCGAAATTGAACGGATTGAACAGGAGGCGGCCTGTCCGGTTCAATTCCGGTTATAATCTATATTTCAAGAAGTTTGCTGTACGCGTCCAGCGCGTCGTCGCCGGATTCGCCTGAAAGAACTTTTTTTGTAAGAAGTTTGCCAAGTTGTACCCCTTCCTGATCGAAGCTGTTCAAGTTCCAGACAAAACCTTGAAACATAACCTTGTTTTCAAAATGGGCAAGTAGCGCTCCCATGGCTTTGGGGGTAAGGCGGTTGCCGTATATTAGGCTTGACGGCCGTCCGCCGGGGAAATACTTGTTCGGGTTCGAGTTTGCCTGTCCTTTAGCAAACGCGACAATCTGGGCGCAAAGATTCGCTTTTAGTTTTGTGTTGCCGGTAGAACCGTCAACAAGAACGTCGTCTTTCAACTGGCTTTCGTTAAAGCCGATGAACTGCAACGGAACTATGTCCGTTCCTTGATGTAGAAGCTGGTAAAATGAATGTTGCCCGTTGGTACCCGGCTCGCCGAATACCACGGGGCCTGTCTCGTAATCCACCTTTCCGCCCGACCGGTTTACCTGTTTGCCGTTGGATTCCATGTCGAGTTGCTGCAAATGGGCCGGAAAGCGTGAAAGCGCCTGACTATAAGGCAGAACCGCCGTGTACGGCATCCGCAGAAAATTTCGTTCCCAAACGCCTATCAGCGCGTCAAGAAGGGCGGCGTTTTTAAGGACATTTGGCTCAAGGGCAGCCTTATCCGCCTCGTGAGCGCCTTGCAAAAAATCTTTGAAGACGGCGGGGCCAAAGGCAAGCGAAAGTATTACGCCGCCTACCGCCGAGCTTGAGGAATAGCGTCCGCCTATATAATCGTCTATATAAAATGAATCAAGGTAGCCGCTGTTACGGGCAAGCGGGCTTGTTTCGCTTGTTACCGCGACAAAATGTTTGGACGGGTCAAGATTTGCCTTTTTTAGTTTATCTTTTACAAAAAGTTCGTTTGCTAAAGTTTCTTGTGTCGTTCCGCTCTTTGAGACGAGAACAAACAGCGTTTCTTCAAGCGGGACGGATTTTAGCACCGCCGAAGCATCGTCCGGGTCAACGTTGGATATAAACTTTGCCTTAATACTCTGCGCGGCAGCTTCTTTTGCCGCCCAATTTTCAAGGGCAAGGTAGACGGCGCGCGGCCCTAGATCCGAACCGCCTATGCCTATTTGTACCGCGTATGTAAATTTTTTTCCGGTGGAGCTTTTTATTTTTCCGCTTCGGACATCTTCCGCAAATTTAGAAAAGCGCTCCAATTCTTCTTTGTAAAACCGGCCTATGTTTTTTCCGTCCGCGATAACGTCTTTTCCAAGTTGTCCGCGCAAGAGGTGATGCAGCACTCTACGGTTTTCTCCGGTATTCATCACTTCGCCGTCAAGCAAAAGTTTATACTTTGATATTAGCTCTTGTTCGTCCGAAAGTATCTGTAACAGCGAAATTATATCGTTACCGGCTTTTTTCGCGGCCCAGTTATAGATAAGAGTTTCCGCTATAGGGATAGAGCAATTTTTTACGCGTTCCGCGTTAAGTTTTTGGCACAAATCAAAGCCGCCCGTACCGGACGCGGCTTCCTTCAACTTACTGTAAACAGTGGTTTTATCAAAGTTAATATACCGCATTATGCTCTCCCGTAATTTTAGAAATGTTTCATTCGCGGGCGTGGTTTAATATCCCGCCGTTAATAAATTACTTACAGAACGACGCTCGTAAATAAATACGAACCCGCATGACACACCGCCCCGTAGCGGAGAGGTTGTTTAATTATAGCCGGACGCTTAAGCAACCGTCAACCGGCTGTCCGTTCTCATAACAAATAGGACAGTTACGGGATGTGAATGTGTAAGCCCAGAGTAGAGGAAAATTCGGCGGGGGTCAAGAAACCGAGAGCGGCGTGAGGTCTGTAGAAATGGTA
>JAITDS010000191.1 GCA_031282435.1 Spirochaetaceae bacterium | reverse complement strand
TGCTGCCGCTCCTTGAAATGTTTGACCGTCTTGAAGCGGACAAGGTGCCGTTCCGTATGTCTATCGCCGTTTCGCCCATTCTATGCCACCTTTTAACGGACGAAATTTTGTTAAACCGTTATCTTGAATATGTTGACCGCCAGATCGCTTTCGGCGCCAACGAAATCGAGCGCACAAAAGACGATCCGGCAATGAACAACCTCGCCAAATATTATTTTGACAACGCGATAGAGCGACGAGTCAATTTTACGGAGCGGTATGGGAAGAATATTCCGCAAGTTTTTTCCCGTTATCAAAAAAAAGGCAGGATAGAGTTGCTTACCTCGTCAGCGACAAATTGTTTTCTGCCGTTTTATGTGTATCATCATGAAGTTATACGGGCGCAGATTGAAACGGCGCTCGCCTCGCATAAAAAATTTTTTAACTCAAAACCCGCGGGAATCTGGCTGCCTGAACTAGGTTACCATAACAGGTTGAGCGCGTATCTGCGGGGTTATGGTTTTCGCTATACAATACTCGATACGCACAGCGCGCTTTTGGCAAACCCGCCCCCCAAGTACGGCAGCTTTTTTCCGCTGAAAACAAAGGATGAGCTAGCGCTTCTTGTAAGAGACTTTTACGCATACCGTGATATAATGGACAGGGAGCAGGGGCTTCCGGTTGAAAGCGTTTTCCGCGATTTTTTCCACGACGCGGCGGACGATCTGCCTGTTGAATATATAAAACCCTTTTTGGCCGATGACGGCACGCGGCTTTCAACAGGCTATAAGTACCATTCGATAGGGGGCGAAACGCCCCTATCGCTTTACGACCCGGTTCTTGCCGCGGAAAAGGCGCGGAAACACGCGGAAATATTCATGGAAAGACGCATTTCGGCGCTTAACCGCGCATCATCCCTGATGCGCGGGGATTCGGGAGAACTCTCAGCCGTCAGCCTTTGCGCGTGGAACGCGGATTTTTTCGGTCGCTTCTGGCATGAGGGGATGGTGTTTTTGGAAAACGTTTTTCGCATGGGGCGCGCGCGCAATGAAATAAAATTTATGACACCTTCGGAATATATTAACAGTACGGATGACGCCCTGTTTCAGATAACCAAGCCGGAATTTTCTTCTTCCGGCTTTAACGGCTATGCCGAATCATGGCTCGATGCCTCGAATGACAGCTTTTACCGCCATCTGTTTCATGCCGCCGCCCGCATGGCGGAATTGGCGGAACGTTTCAAGAACGAAACCGGTATTAAAGAACGCGCCCTTAACCAGGCGGCCAGGGAAATACTGCTCGCGCTAAGTTCCGACTGGCAGCGCCTAATATCAACACAGAACAATATCTCCCTGCCAAGATGGAGAAATTACGCGAAAAACGCGATAGAGTCCCATTTAAAAAATTTTACAACAATATATGAAGCGCTGGGCAGCGACTACCTTAGCACGAGATTCTTGACGGATATAGAGCACCGCAACAATATTTTTCCTGACATAGCCTACAGCGTGTTCAGAAGGAAGTGATAAATGAATAACCGCGTCCTATCAATATTTGTATTTTGCCTGTTATTTTTTTTGTCCTGTTCCGAAGATAAAAAACTGTCCATTGAGCGTGAAGATTTATTTACTTTCGGAATAGGAAGGCTTGAGGATGAGCTTGATATGTTCGCTCTGGAAGGGGCGCGCAGCGTACGCAGGACGGCGCTGAAAATGCGCGACGGCCTTTTTTATATTTCCAACGGAAATGGGGAAAAAATAGCGCATTACAATTCTTACGGCGATTTATTATTTTTAATATATAATGATGAAACCAACCCGCCGCCCCTGACGCTGGGTGAAAAAGTGGACGGCGTCGCGGTAACGCGCTGGGCTTACAAATGGCCGCTCCGCGAACCGGGCGCTATTACCGTTAATTCGGCAAAACATATTTTTGTAGCCGACAGGCTTCCGCCTGAACGCCATGATTTTGACGCGGAACAAAAAACTGTAATGGACAGCCTCGTTCTTCATTTTGACAGGGATGGAAAATTTGTGGATTATCTGGGCCAGGAGGGACGGGGCGGCGCGCCTTTCCCGCGCATCGAAAATATTTTTACATCGCTGGACGACGATCTTGTTGTTGTCTGCCAGCTTCCCGCGGGGCGGCGCGTGTTTTGGTACGATTCGTCGCTTAACAAAATTTATGACATTTTTTTTTCCACGTCAGACCTGCCCACGCCGCCCGGCAGATTTGGCCTTACGCCATCTCTTGACAGCATAAGCATCGCGCCTGACGAAAGAAAAATATACCTGAAAATCGACTATTACCGCGAAATACTGGATGAGTCAACAAATACAATATCGGGGCGCGAAAGCGACCGCTCATGCCTGTGGATCATCAACGCGGGCGAGTCTTCGTATATAAGCAGCGTTGACATTCCGTTTTTTGAAACGCAGTCAACCGTCAATAACCGTAAAGTTACCGAAAATCTTTTGTACTCGATGTTCGCGGTGATGAATGGCGGGCGGGTGTTCATGTACTATCCTATCGAAACAGGATTTTCGATTCTGATACTTGCGACAGACGGCTCTGAGAAACAGCGCTACGGCATAATAAACGTGAATAATGATGAACTTTTGTACTGCGCGTTTGACGTTTCTGAAAACGGCATACTTTCCGCGCTTTTGACGAACAGTTATGAGTCGAAACTTGTATGGTGGCGCACGGACAAACTGGCAAACGAAATGTAGACCCACTTTACGGGCCATTTTACAAAACCTCCCAAACCTTATAATATGGCGTATATGGCTGTATCTAAGCCCATGCTTGTTAAAAAACCTCGTGCCGCGGTCAAACCTAATAACCAGTCTTTTTTTCCGGCGGTTTCAGACTTTGGCGTTTTTGATGATTTGTATGAAAACGCGGACTATTTGACTAAACAGATTATAACTTATATCGGAAACAAACGTTCTCTTTTGGCCTTTATCACAAAAGGGATTCAAATTGTTCAAAACTGTCTTCGAAAAGATAAACTGGACATTTTTGATGTTTTTACCGGGTCTGGTATTGTGGCGAGGCATTTAAAAAAATTTTCCCGCCTTCTTATTGTTAATGATTTGGAGAAATATGCCGCTGTTACCGGTGAATGTTATTTGTCTAATAAAGACGAGTTAAATATACCGCTGTTACAGGATATTTATTATGATCTCACCGCCGGGACCGCGAATAAGCTCTTGAAAGAAGGGGTTGTCGCCAAATTATATTCCCCGAAAAATGATAATGATATACAAAAAGGCGAGCGGGTTTTTTATACCCGCAGGAACGCGATGTATATTGACACTGTGCGGAGCCTTATTGACGCTGTTCCCGCGCAATATCAAAAGTATTTTCTGGCTCCGTTAATCGCGGAGGTTTCAATTCACGCAAATACTTCGGGCGTGTTTAAAGGTTTTTATAAAAACAAAGAAACCGGTATAGGACAATTCGGCGGAAGCAACAGCAACGCGCTTTTGCGTATAAAAGGGGATATTGTATTGCCGTTTCCCGTTTTCAGCAATTTTAATTGCGAGTATAAGGTATATAACGGAGATTCAAACTTGATTATAAAAGAAGCGCCGGAAGTTGATTTAGCGTATCTCGATCCGCCTTACAACCAGCATCCCTACAGCTCAAATTATTTTATGCTTAACCTGATACTTGAAAACAAACATCCTGAAAAGATAAGTAAAATTTCTGGAATTCCCGATGACTGGAAGCGGTCTAAATATAATAAAAAACAGTATGCTTATTCGGCTTTAGCCGATTTAGCCGCAAACATAAAAGCAAAATTTGTTTTAATATCGTTCAACTCGGAAGGATTCATTTCTCTTGATGAGATGAAAACCATGTTGGAAAAAATCGGTAAAGTTCATGTTTTGGAAACCGCCTATAATACTTTTCGCGGATGCCGAAATCTTTCCAGTCTTGCCGGACAAGGCACCCGTGATATTCATGTAACGGAATATCTTTATTTGCTGAAGAAATGAACTCTGGAATATAGACGGCGCGGTTTTCTATCCGGTAGAGGCGCGAATCGCGCGCCCGTAACGATGTCGCGGACTTTTCCCGCATGACGCGCTCCATCCGTTTCATCGTCTGGAGATTCCTTGCCCCTCCCATTCTACATTCGAAGGTGATCCAAAAAGTATGATGAATAGTAAAAGGCAAAGGGGACATAAAGATGATACTATGAGGAAGACCCGTATGAGGAAATACGGAGACAAAGAACTGAGCAAGGCGCAAATAGCATATAACCGTTATGTAATAATGCGAATCAAGGGTAGACAGCAGCAACGGCAAGCCTGGCGAAGATAAAAGAAATAAGACCGCTTTCCGACCGTACCTTTGAGGCGGATTGGATATGGGTCTTCTCGTTCAGCCAATTGAACAATGATTCTATGGCCTGCCGTGCCTTGGATACCAACTCTGAAAAATACCGATCCGCGCTCCGTAAAAACTTCTGTCCCTTTTCC
>JAITDS010000170.1 GCA_031282435.1 Spirochaetaceae bacterium | reverse complement strand
GATTGAAGCGGAATTAAACCGGACGGCGTAAAACGCCGTCCGGTTTAATTATAGCGGAAAGCGCGGTTTTCGCCTGCCTACGGCAGGCGAAAATGCGCCCTATTTAGACAATTTCGGATGAAATCTAAGACGGGAAAGAGAGGATTGCGTACATACAAGGCGAATTTTGAGCGGAGAAAAGTTTTTTGCCCGAAGATAGCCCGCTTATTTGCGCTACATTCCGCATAATAACTTCATAAACGCGGTTTTGTTCTCTATGGGACTGGATTTTGGGCGGCCTAAATCCGCTCTTGAACCTTTTTTTACCCGCACTTCTATAAAAACGGGGCCGTTACGCGCCGCCGCCAACGCAAGACGCAGGTCTTCGCGCCTGTCCACGCAAAAGATTTGCTCGTAACCGCAGGCGCGGGCGACATCCGAAAGGCCGATATTAAAGGCTGCTGTCGGCTGGCCGCCCACCGAATCGTGAGCGCCGTTGTTAAGTACGATGTGGCGGAGGCTCCGCGGCTTCCTTACGCCTGTCGTTGCGAGGCTTCCCATGTGCATCAACGCGGCGCCGTCCCCGTCTATGCAGGTAATAAGCGCGTCCGGCCGTGCCGATGCGGCGCCCAGCGCGAGGGAGGAAGCGTGTCCCATGGAGCCGACGGTAAGAAAATCCCGCTCATGTCCCAAACCGTGTTTTTCGCGCAGTTCGTACAGTTCGCGGGAGGCCATGCCCGTGGTGCAAAAAAAGAAGTCCCGCGGCGAGGATAGGATGATTTCTTCAATTGCCTCCTCGCGGCTCATGGTGAGCGTCTTAGAAATCATGGAATTCAAGCCGTTTTCTGTCGCGGCGGCTTTGTACGGTGAAAAAGTTCCTTTCCGCGCGACAAGCGCAAACGGCGAGCCGCGCCGCTTTAACTCCGAAAAAGCCTCGTCAAGTTCCGCGGGCAGGGCGGCTTCCTCGCCTTTAATTACAATATAAGGGACACACAGCGTTTCCAGCAGCGGCAATGTCAGCCGTCCCTGAGTGATATGCTGGGGTTCGTCATGAACGCCGCTTTCGCCCCGCCAGCCTATAAGAAGCAGGGCAGGCACGCGGTAAACGTCCTTGTCGCAAAGGGAGAGCAGCGGGTTTACGGCGTTCCCAATCCCGGAATTCTGCATATAAACAAGGGCCGTTTTGTTCGTAGCAAGGTGATAACCTGACGCAAGGGCAAGCGCCGCGCCTTCGTTCACCGCCGTGATATGGGCTGAAGGCGGGGCGTTTGTGCTTATGTACGCGCAAAAATCTTTTAAAAGCGAATCGGGAACTCCGGTAAAAAAATCCATGTCCCGCCGCCGCAGTTCATTGTAAAAAAAATCAGCGCCAATCATACTGTCTCCTTTAATAGCGTCAATGGCGCGTCCAATCAGCGTCTTTCCGTTGTTGCTGCCAAGCATGGCTTGGCCAACACAACGGAAGTTTTTGAACAACTCTATTATACGTTTTGTCCGGCGTAAAACGCGCTTACTGCTTCATGCCGGCGGCAAAAATTAAAACTTATATCGTCGAATTATAATATATATAAAATTTGAACGTCAAGCGCGAAGATGCCGTCAGCTTTTCTCTGATGTCTCTTACCGGAAAAATGTCTTTTACTAACTAGTGGGGTGGGGGGGGGGGGGCTACGGTTAATGGGGTTAGAGTTGTTATTGTGTGGAAACCCAAAGTTTCCGCAGTCCAAGCATGGTTGGCCGGTTTCCGATTAAAACGCGAAATGTTCCGTGTTTTGCGGGGACTTGCAAGATTTCCCGTAGCTTAAGCCGGTAATCAACCGGGCTGGCGGCAAGTCCATTGACAAATTATAATAAAAATTATATTATAGACGCAGTGGGGCCGGTTATTGAGAAGAAAAGATAGAGAAATCATAAATGTTGAAGATAAAATTAACATTATAAATCAATGTAAAGTTTGCAGAATCGGCTTGTCTGAAAATAATAAGCCATACGTTATCCCCCTAAATTACGGTTATAATTTCACGGAAAATATTTTAACATTATTTTTTCATAGCGCAAATGAAGGAAAAAAGATAGATATAATAAAAAGTAATAATAATGCGTGTTTTGAAATCGATTGTGATACTAAATTAATAGAAGCAAAAGAAGCGTGCGCTTATAGTTACGCATTTAAAAGCATAATAGCGTTTGGTAAAATTATTATTTTAGAAAATGAAGATGAAAAAATTTATGGGTTAAATAAAATAATGGAAAATCAAACCGGGAAAAAAGAAATGCATAATTTCCCAAAAGAAGTATTGAAAAATGTAACCGTATATAAAATGATAGTAGAAGAGTTTACCGGAAAACAAAAAGAATAGGGTTGTTCGGAAACTTCAGTTTTCGCAAGTCAAGCATGGCGACCATGCTTGGCTTGGCCAAGTTCCGCTTAAAAAAGACTTGGGCGGCAAGCAATCAGGCTGGCGAACAAGTCCAATTTACCATAACCATAAAAGAATGAACCTCACCGCCGCCCGCCGTAAAGCGTATTACAGGCGGCCTCTACGCGGCAGTATAAGACTTGTAACAAATTTTGTGTAAACGGTAAACCATAAAGAGGCACTGTCTTTTCCGTAAATGACTGCGAATTGATTGAAGGGGGGGGGGGCCCCCCCCCCCCCCCCCCCCCCCACAACACAACACAAAAAAAATAAAAAAAGAAAATTATTTAAAGTGGGCGAAGGGAGGA
>JAITDS010000163.1 GCA_031282435.1 Spirochaetaceae bacterium | reverse complement strand
TCAAAAAGATTGAATAAAATATCATGAAAAAGCATCCCTTTTGACCTGTCGTCAAGTAGCCGCGCTTCAAGATTTTCTTCGTCTATATCAAAAACATTTTCAAAAAGCCAAAAAACCGCGCACTTATAAAACGAATTTAAATCCGTGGCGGAAACCCTAAGAGAGCCTTCCTCGAATTTTTTTGCGGCAATTTTTTCAACAATTATAGCGATTATAGAATGAAGCATTTCCACCGCGTTTCCATTTTCCGCGCCGCCATTTTCCGCCGCGCCGGAAAATGACATATTGATTAAATTAAAGCCATTCGCCGCCGGAGCGTTTCTCCAAAAATTAAAACCGTTTTTTTGGACGGGAAAAAGCCGCGAAGGAAACTGATTAGCGTCATCCGCCCACCAGTCCTTTTCCGCCGTGTAAGCGTCCGCGAAAGCCGTGTTTGGCGCAAACACAACGGAGTTGTCGTTAAAAAAACTATGCGGCATATTCCAGCCCGAAAATGTAAGCGAAGACGCGCTGTACCAGATATATGACTTCGGTGTCAAACCGGAATTGTACGCCCTAAAAAACGCGGATGTAGCGTCATGGTCGTCCTCTAGCAGGCGGAGTTTTTTTCGTTTATCCGGACGTAAAAACTTTAATCCCCGGTAAATTACGGCGGCCTTTTTTTGATTCGCGTTCAATACAAAATGAGCGGCAAACGGCGCCGCCGCCGCGACTTTGTATTGAAACACATTCACCCCGCCGTCTTCACGCTCCGGCACATACTGCTTTTCATTTAGCTGTTCTATATAAAACGACAACACGTCCGAAATAGTAATATCAGGTATCATTCCCTGCATCTGTATCAGAGACGACAATTCTTCGATACATCGCGCTGTTATATCATAACACTCCGCTGAACAGGCGCTTCTTAAAAATAAACTTGTTCCATTCTCATCATCCCATTCGCCGCGAAACGCAAAATAATATTTTCGTATATCCTCAAAACTTTTTGAATTAACTATGCCGTATAATTTATATTTTATATCTTTGTAGTACGAATACAGTTCAGACTTTTCCATCCGAAAAGCCTCTTCCCATACGTCTTTTAACACGCTGTTATCATGATAGCTCGAAACACAATTATTATCGATTCCAAAACGTATCAGGCTTTCATTTTTTTCAGGACTGCGCCAAGGAAGATGATTGTTTAGAAGCAGCGCCTTTAATGACGAAAAAGAAAAATGATTGGACACACAATCTTTTACAAGCGAAAAAAAAGCGCCGGCCCCGTACTGCGACAAAGCCTTGCCGGAACGTAAATGCAGCGGAACGTCGTAAAGAGCGGCCTCACGTTTTATATACGGTTCCAAAACGTCAAGCTCCGGAGCACTTATAGACATATCTTCGTAAGGTATTTTTTCTTCTTCATACAGGCGGCGTATTTCAAGTATAGCGGCGCGAAGCTCGGCACGGCTCGAATCGAATTGATAAAGCTGTTTTACTTTTTGGGTTTCATCAATTTTTACAATATGAATGTTGGGAGACCCAAGCAACTGTTCATGCTCCGCAAAATCTTCTATCAGTTCAGGGTAAAAAATAAAATATTCATTTTCAGTTTCTTTGAACGGCGGTCGTTCCCACGCGCTTTCAAAAAGATTATGCGCCGATAAAAAGTTTTTGTACTCTTCTTCAAGGGTTAAAAAATCGCGGTCTTCTTCATCCGCCGGATTTTTTACAAAACGCTCGTAATTTTCATGCCATAAACGCAGCAACGGCAGTATTTTGGCAAGTCCCTGCGCGAATATAGCGCCTTCCGCCGAATATTTTGCGGGTATCAGCGCCGAAAACAAGCGGTTTTTAGCGTTTCTTTCGGCAAGATTTACGGAGAACAGTGCGCGGTGAACGGAGTTTGCGGCTTTTAGCCCCTTAATTTCCGTCCGTATACAACTTTCTTTGAACTTATCCCACGCAAGGAAGCGGTCCATAGCAAGTGCTTTTATATCCAAAAGGCTTAAAACTTTTTGCGCCCAAAAAAAAGCCGCCGTCTGCGTAGGAAAAACAAAACGTATGTTTTCTCTGTTGCCGGCGGCGTTTTCCGTTAAGATTTGTAGAATTCTGTTCATCAACTTAACAGCATTTCATCATTTGCAAGATCGCGATGCTTAATAGCGTGAAAACGTTTAACAATATCCTGCGCCGTAAGTTTTTCTTTTTCCTCTTTATCCAAATCAAGAATTATTTCCCCGCCGTCCATCATTAAAAGACGGGTGCCAAACTGCAAGGCGTGCGTCATATTGTGGGTAATCATCATAACAGTCAAATTATATTCGGCGGCAAAACGCAGCGTCAATTTCATAACCATCTCCGCGTTGCGCGGGTCAAGCGCCGCAGTATGCTCGTCAAGAAGCAAAAGATCCGGATGCGACATGACCGTCATTAGAAGTGTAAGCGCCTGACGTTGGCCGCCGGATAAAAGTCCCACGTTATCCGTCATGCGATTCTCCAGTCCCATATCAAGCTCACGCAGATCTTTTTTGAATTCTTCGCGCAATTTATGATTAAGGCTGATTTTAAGCCCTTTATAGCCCTTCTTGCGGCATATCAACATATTATCTTCAAGAGCCATGTTTCCGGCTGTGCCAAGCAGAGGATTCTGAAAAATACGGCCTATATATCTGGCGCGGCGGTATTCCGGTTCGCGCGTAATGTCTCTCCATGAAGCGTCTTTTTCACTGCGCTGGTAAATACTGCCGCTTTCCAACGGACACGTTCCCGATATAGCGTTGTATAAGGTAGATTTACCCGCGCCGTTTGAGCCTATAATCGTTATAAAATCACCGCGTTTGATGTTTAAGTTTATATTTTTTAACGCGACGTTTTCGTCCGGCGTTCCGCGTGAAAATACTACGGAAAGATTTTCAATTTTTATCATTGACTGTTACCTTACCTGTTTTTGTTTTTCTTAAAAAAACTTACGGATTTTACCAGTTTTTGCCGGGAAATAACTATGCAGACAATTATCAGCAAACCGGTCATAAGGTTTAAGTCGTTGGGATTCATGTGGATATGGTACCCGTAGTTACGCGCCGCGTACATCATGGCGCGGTACAGTATAGACCCAAGCACGGCGCGCAAAGTCAGTATCGCTATGCGGTTTGAGCGCAGCAGAAATTCCCCCAGCATCAGCGAAGCAAGGCCGGAAACTATTGTGCCTAATCCAAAACTTACATCGGCAAAACCTTGATACATGGCGGCAAACGCGCCGCTGATTGCGACAAGGCCGTTGGACAGGCAGATTCCGGTTATTTTTAGAACGTCCGGGTTCATCCCCTGAGAAATTATAAGCTGGGGATTTACTCCCAGCGCCCCTAATGTAAGTCCAAAATCGGTACGAAAAAAAATATCAAGCGCGATTTTAATGCCAAGCACAACTATCAGACAGTAAATAACTATTCCGGTATTCGGATTGTCCGTAAATTGCCTTGACCAATTTGTAATATTTGTAAAAATTGTATCCGTGCGGAGCAGCGGAATATTGGCTCTGTTCGACATAACGCGCAGAATAACCGAGCGCAGCATCGTCATGGTAAGTATGCCCGCCAAAAGATCGGGTATTTTAAGTTTTGTGTGTATCAGCGCGGTAACAAGCCCGGCGGCGGCCCCGCCCAAAAACGCGATTGCCAAAGCAAGAATTGAAGGCAGGCCGTTCACAAGGCACACCGCCATAATCGCGGCGCCCAGAGGCAGCGAGCCGTCAACGGTCATATCGGCGAAATTCAGCACTCTAAACGTAATGAACACCGCCAGAACCATTATTCCGTAAATAAAACCTTCGGTTAAAATTCCTTCAATCATAACTTGCCAATATCATTATAATATTTTTTTTCAACCCGTGAATACTCCCACCCCACCAGTGGGGCAGCCAGCCCCACTGGTGGGCTTCCTGCCCAGCGTTTGGTCTGAAAAGGGCGCTATCTCCCGAAGGCGGCCAGCCCCACCAGTGGGTTTCCTGCCTCGCGTTTGGTCTGAAAAGGGCGTTATCTCCCGAAGGCGGCCAGCCCCGCCAGCGGGTTTCCTGCCCCGCGTTTGGTCTGAAAAGAGCGTTGTCTCCCGAAGTCTGCTGAACCTGCTTAACGCAGGTTCGCGTTGACTTTAGTTACCACCCGCCTCACCAGTGGGGCGGCCAGCCGCTTTACTGCCTTGCCTTTAACAAGAAAAGGGCGGTTGGCATACGCGCCTGTAAACTGCGAAGGTTGCCGCCAAATTAAAGACCTGTGTTAAGTATGATTGCCGGATGCGTTTATCCCGCAAGCCGCTTGGCTGAATTATTGGGGCGGAGGCGGAAGTTCGTTTACCGGCACGCTGTCGTAGCGGTTCATTTCAATTTGTATCTCTATATGAGCTTCATCATCGGACTTACCCGGACCAAGCGGAAAGAAAAAGACTTGTTCGCCATATTCAAGCGGAACGGTTTGCAGCATAGTCCTGCATTGCACTCCGCCGTCAGGCGTTTCCGTGAATATCTGCCCTTGGGCTACAAGAACGCCACGCCCGTTACGGCGCGGGTATGGCGTAAACTTTACCGAAACGGCGACATTCTCTCCAACGATTTTAAGACCGACAGGCCGTCCCGGAATTGTAACCTTGTAAGTGTCCGAATTCCACGCTTCCGCGTTGTCTTTTTCAAGAACACGAGTAACCATGTGCAGTACAATGGCACGGTCGCGCATATTTCCTCCTAGCTCATGAGATTTTGGCATAGGAGGCGGGGGAGGCGGAGGAATTTCATACGCGCCCAATGAATTAACGTAAAGAAACAACAAAAATTGAGGAAGCAAATAACTCAGAACAGTCCTAGACACGCCTGTCAATTTACACCCCTGCTATAGTCGGCGGCATTTATGAAAGCCGGCTCGCCATAACGGTTGAATTTTTTACGTTCCGGCAGTTTTATAATCACAATATTGGAAGAATCGTCATTTTCTATGTAGCGTAGAACCTCGTCCATATCTAAAGCCGGCATAATTTGGGGAATATCAAGCTCATAATCGGAAGAAACCGCGATAGCGTCAATTTTTTCGTCCACGGCGCTCAAATTAGGCCGGCCGTTTTTATCGCTTTGTAACGGCGCTATAAAAAACATGATGAAAATAAGAGCCGCCGCCGCAATCGCTCCGACTGCCGCCGCGGTAAAAGTCTGCGGAATATGCGGCAGACGTATCTTACCGTCATCCAACCGGTAAGGTGAGTATGTCCACCCTGCCGCCCCGATTTTTTCTAAAACATGAAGTTTTGCCGATTCCATCAGGCCGTCTTCAATAGAGCGTCCGCCGCCGCCGTTCAGCAAGCCGGAAGTTTTTTTGTACCGCTCAAGGCTCTTCCTGCATTCGGAACAACTTTCAATATGCTGTTCCATGCGCTCTTTCCATGGCGATGGAAGTTCATCATCAAAATAAACTGAAAGATATTGCTTGTTAGGACACATTTTACACATCCTCTTTCGCTAAAATCGCGCTCAATCGTTCCCTTGCGCGAAAGACTCTTACTTTAACATTACCCTCTGTAATACCGAGCATTTTCCCTATTTCTTTATAGTTCAATTCGGCATACTCTTTAAGAATAAGCACAGTGCGAAGGTTTTCCGGCAGCCGCAGCAACGCTTGTCTTACTTCCGACTGCGATTCTTTTTTAATAAGAATATCTTCACCGCTGTCATCCGTCCGTTGTTCTTCCCGAAAGACTTTCTGATAAATCTTCCGTTCCCGCTCCTTGCGTTTAGCATAATTTAACGATGCGTTCTTTACTACACGTATCAGCCAATATTTGGCATCGTCAAGCGATGGAAAAACCATTTTTTTTTCATAAAGCCTAGAAAAGGCCTCCTGACACAGGTCCTCCGCCGCTTCTTCATTAACAGCTATCCGAAAAGCTACTCTGAAAAGGATGGGAAACACCGTCTCATATAACTTTCGGAATTCAGCGCCGGCTCTTTCGTCATCCATTTCCATAACTTAGAACCAATAATATACCAAACCGTTACAAATTAAAAAGCCCTGTTCCGCCAACGCGGACAGTTCCCGTTTCATATACGAACATCTCTATTTGCTTGCAAGGCAGATGTTTTTATGCGGCCAATGAAGTTTTCTGTAAGCAATCTCGTAAAATTAACGCGCAAGCGATTGTAGGGGTGCGAAGCAGCCGCGGCGCCCCTGAGGGGCGAAGCGGCCAAAGCCCCGAAAAGCGCGGTTTTCGCCTGCCTACGGCAGGTGAAAATGCGCCCGAATTCTTCAAAGAAGTCGAATTTAAGCATATCTCCCGTTAGCCAATGCCCCCGTTCTTGCAAACGGCAAGGTAGGAAACCCACTGGCAGGCTGGCAGCCGTAGCCTACAGCCGCGTATGCCAAGCGCTTTTTTCGGATCCGACGGCGCGGCATAAAAACCGCTCCGGGTATGTTACCGCGTAGCGGACATTAAACCCGCTGGCGGGGCTGGCGGGGGCAAGTTCCATGACGGGTCGAGACAGTTCCCGCGAACAAGCGGCCTAAAGTTCCACAAGCTATCCGCCGCGAGCGGACGTAGCGCGCTCCTGTCTTCCTCCGTAAAGTACGGCGCGGGAAGATTCAGACTGCGGAATTCATGCTCAATGCCGGAAGCCCTGATAAGCGCCGCGCTGCGTTCAATGCGGACGGCGATTTTTTCCTTAGGCTCCGGCCTTGCCATAAAAGCGGCGTACCGTAACGGAGCGGTTTTCAAATCCATCGCTACATAATCGGGCCTGCTTTCCGGCGATGAAAACAATTTTTCCAGAACATCGGGAAGCGTTCCGTTGACATCGAGCTTTACCCGCAAGCCAAGATTTTTTATAAAAACTATAAGTGCGGAAAGATGCGGATACAGAGACGCCTCGCCGCCGCTTAGCACAACGCCGCCCAGAACCGCGCGCCGCTTTTCAATATGAGAAAGCGCCGCGTTCAGCGTGGTAAGCGCCCCGCCGCTTTCGTCCTTCCCGTTTTCCTTCCCGCCCAAAATCAACCAGCCGTTATGACACCACGGGCAGCGCATATTACAAAACGGAAAAAAAATCACGGAAGCAAGCCTGCCCGGATAGTCAACCATGCTGGTTTTTTGAAAACCGGCCAACTGTTCACCATCAAAAAATAATTCTTTCATTTGAAAAAAATTTATCTAACTCCACAAAACAATCTATTAAAAAACGATTCAACAAGATTAAACCGTCCTTGTTGAGAGCGCGGACACCGCCGCGCATTTTTCCGCCGCCGCGCCATTTTCGCAAAGTTTCCGGCACAATATCCTCTATCGCGCAGCCAAATCTTTGTTTGAACAAAGCCTCGTCCGGCCCGTCAATGTAACGAAAACCCATTATAAAACTTTCCTTGATAAGAGTATTCCGGTCAAGCGCCTCCGTGAAAACTTCCGGCTTACCGCCCGAAACATAAGTTTGAACATCCGCGCTTACCGTGCGCCTCAAAGCGCCGCTTGAAACACCGCTTGGAACGCCGTCTAAAGCGGCGCCGTCTAAAATTATCGTGCCGGAAGCGGAAGGCCCCGCGCCAAACCAGCAACCCATGCGCCAATAAACAATGTTATGCTTTGAACGACTGTTTTCCGGCGCAAAGTTTGAAACCTCGTACTGCGGATAACCACGGCTTTCCAATAAATCACGCCCCAAAATCCAAAGATTTTCAGCCGGCTCACGCGGCGGCATCTTTTCCAAAACATTGTTGCGGTAAAGCGGTGTATTTTCTTCAAGCGTTAAATCGTACAACGAGACGTGGGAAGGATTGTATGAGAGCAGCGTTTCAATGTCGTGGAACAGCGCCGCCCTGTCCTGAAACGGCAGGCCGGATATCAGGTCGGCGGAAAAAGCGCCGCCGAATATCTCACGGATTAAATCGAGCGCCGGGCCTATTCGGGAAACACCGCCACACCGTCCTATGGCTCCGCGGGCATCCGCGTTGAATGTTTGAACGCCGCAGCTTATCCGCGTTACCCCGCCGTCAACGCAGACACGCAAAAAATCTTCGCTAAGCGATTCGGGGTTTACCTCTACAGTAAATTCTTTGACTTTACCACTCTTATCATCCGTCTCCCGCCGCCTTCCGCGTAAAATCGGCGTTAAAAAATCAAGAATATCTTTCATGCGCCGTGCCCCAAGCAGCGAAGGCGTACCGCCGCCTATGTAAACACTGCCAATTTCTGTTATCCCAAACGTTTTAACCTGTCCCTCAATGTCTTCGCGCAGGCGTTCCACAAAGCCGTCCATCAGCCGTTCGTCCCAAACGGGTGCCGGAACCGAGTAAAAATCGCAGTAATCGCATTTTTTCGCGCAAAACGGAATATGAATATACAAAGACGCGGAAACCATTCTTTTTTATACCGCGCCTTGTTTTGATAATCAAGATTTGGGCGCATTTTCGCCTGCGGCAGGCGCGCCTGCCGCAGGCGAAAACCGCGCTTTTCGGGGCTGCGCGCTTTCGCGCTCCGGCCGCGGCGCAAGCGCCGCGTCTGCTTCGCACCCCTACAATCGCATTGCGCGGCTCAACGCGCAAAGCGCGTTGAGCTTTCTAAGTTTGCGCTTCGCGCAAACCCCGGACATGGTGGTAAAGCAGTTTTTTTTCAATATTTCATGACTTTTTTCTTTTTCTAAAAAACTCCGGTACCGGGCCGTCTTTATCACATGCCCCCCCCCCCCCCGTAATGATATTCCTGTTTCTTCAGCACCTGAAAAATTTCCGCAAACACACGCCGTCTTAAACCGGTTCGTACAAGCCCGGCCCTCTTATACCTCGTCAGCCGCTGATACCACCCGCGCAGCTTGAGACTACAGTCAAGAATATGATTGAGCGATTGTGTCAACAAAGTTGCCGGGAGCTTCCTCCCTTTTTTATTCGCAACGGGGTTTAATACCCCCGCCGCTTGCGGCGGGGAGGTTCATTCGTTCCATTTATACTCGTTGACGTATTGGAGTTTGAGACACGGGGAGCTGACCGTAGATACTTTCGTAAAATGTTTAGAGTCCTTAAACCGGCCCGCATCGATTATATCCGCGATAACGGCTATAGCTTAAATACGCTGAGGAAACGAGTTTCCTTCCCCCCTTCATGCCGGTCAATATCTCAATTTGGGACATGAACGGCTCGCCGTACACCGGTATTTGCTCTTTAAGAGCCTCCGTAGCCGCCTCCTCAAACTCAAGACAGTCTAACAAATGATTTATCCGGTATCTCAATACCGGATTAGGGGATATCCCGCGTATCTTCATCCGGCTCTTCCTGTCAAAGATTTCTTC
>JAITDS010000113.1 GCA_031282435.1 Spirochaetaceae bacterium | reverse complement strand
GGCGAGGAACTAACGCTTAACAGCCCTGTAACAAAGAATATTACGGTTGTTGCCGAGTGGGCTGAAGCGCCGAAAAAACCCTATTACACGATAACTTTCAGCAGGAACGCGGGCAACGGGATGTTTGAAAAACGTTTCGCGATACCGCAAAAACGTTACTGGAAGGCCAAAGCTGACGCAGAGAATACAATAAACATAGCAGGCATAACGGAAGAAGTAGAAGGCGTACAAGTCCTCGTAAACTTGACGGATAATGAAGAGTATAAAGCCGAAAACGCCGAACCTATATACGCGGAATTTAAGATAACGGCTACTTACCCTGAGTTTACCGACCTTTACGGCGATGTAAGCGGCGACGCGGTAACGCAGAACGCGGGGGGATCTCCCGAATTTACCAGGGAGCATTACGATACTGACACGCCCGCTTGGAAAGACTTAAAGGGAAAGGCGATAGATCCGGATGATGAAGTATTTACCGAAGATACGACGCTGTACCAGCAGTGGAAGGAAAAAACCTACACGTTAAAATTTGACGCTAACGGACACGGAGCCGCGCCCGCCGATATAACTGGTGTGAGCGAGCCTAAGAGCGCTGCGGGAGGGCTGGCGGCGGCAGTAAATGGCTTAACCGTTATGCCAAGCATTACGGGGCTTGTTGACGGTAAGATAAGCGCGGGTGAGAATGATAACGTGATAGAATATACGTTTGCGGGCTGGGCGGACGCGAAGCAGGGCGGCAATCTGATAGGGGTCAGTACGCCTTTGTACCCCAAAGGCAGCAGTGAAGAAATAACGTTGTACGCGCAGTGGACTAGCGGCTTGCCGCCGCGTATATTCACGTATAAAGGGATTGTGCAGGAATGGACTGTTCCTGAAACAGGCATATACCAAATTGAGGCTTATGGAGCCGGCGGAGGCACTGGTAAAGGCGGGGCAAACGGCTATGGCGGCTATATAAGCGGAGAGATTATACTGACGGCGGGGCAACAATTGTACATTTATTGCGGAGGACAAGGCGAGCTATGGGGAGATCTTCACAAAAACGAACAACCGAAGGACGGCGGCTGGAACGGCGGCGGTAAGTCTGGCGGTGTCGGCAATGGTTCTGGCTCGAATCATGGCGACGGCGGGAATGGCGCTACAGACGTGAGAACCATGAGGCTCGAAAAGGACGCCGACTGGGACGACCCGGACTCTCTTGCCAGCCGGATAATCGTGGCGGGCGGTGGTGGAGGGGCTGGTTCTGCCGCCAGCGATCCTGGAAACGGGGGCTTAGGTTTTGCCGCGGGCGGAGATGTTGTTTATACCGGAGAGGATCCCGCAGAAACTGCCACTGTTACAGGCGGCGGCCATGATGCGGGCGGCACGGCTAATCCGTCTACCCTTAGTAGGTTGACGCCCGCCGGCTTTGGAAAAGGCGGTAACGGCGGAGTATCATCAGTCCGCGGTGGTGGTGGCGGCGGCGGCGGTTATTATGGCGGAGCCGGCGGAACGACTGCAAATCCGACTGGCGGGAAGGTTCTTTCGGGCGGCGGCGGCTCTTCTTGGGCGAAAACAGACGGGGACGAGGACGACTTAAAATTCACCAGTGTTTTCCCGGAAGAAAGCTTAAAGGGCGGCGGAACTTATGTGGGAACCGGCAAAGTTATAATTACGCTGCTGGAAAAAACTTCTGATGAATAGTAAGCAACCGAATAATCCGGCAAAAATTTAGCCGTAAACTTAAATCTCTTTAGCAATACCGTTCTGAGTTTGCGGAACACAAACTCGGAACGGTCAACGCGCAAGCGATTGGAGGGGTTGCGAAGCAAGACACGGCGCCCCGTAGGGGCGGCGTGGCCGGAGCGCGAAAGCGCGGAGCCCCGCAAAGCGCGGTTTTCGCCTGCCGCAGGCGCGCCTGCGGCAGGCGAAAATGCGCCCGACAATGAAAAAAAACGCATATAACGATATCGGGCTTGTTCGCCCGTCCGGTTGCCTGCCGACCAAATCTTCGCAAAATACGAGGCATTTTGCGTTTTTCAGCGGAAGTCGGAAACTTGAAGTTTTAGAACAGCTCTATTAAGTTTTTCATCTTTTCTAATGTTTCTTTTGAAAGAATATGTTCCATTTTGCAACTATCCTGTTCCGCGGTTTTTTGGCTGACACCTAGCATATCTTTAAGAAACGATAAAATAAATTCGTAACGGCCTTTAATTTCCGCGGCCTTTTCTTCCCCTTTTTCTGTCAAAATAACATTGCTGTATCGTTCATGCTTCAAAAAGCCTTGTTTCTCCAACGCTTTGACCGCGACAACCGCAGACGGTTTAGATACTCCAAGCCGAGCGGCGACATCCGTAATTCTGACTTCTCTTACATTTTTTCCTCTGTCGGCAAGAAGTCCTATTGCTTTTAAGTAATCTTCAAGTGATTGTGTCATTTTTCCCGTGATAATGCCGGTTAAAAGCGCCTATGCCGGGCGCGCCGTCTCCGGAGAAAACTCCGGATTTTATGGATGCCCGCGCGGATTTCACGGATTTTTATGTGAGATATGCTCCGCCCAATGATGCCAAAATTCCCTCGGACTGCCAAAGTCCTTTCCCCGTCCACGAAAGCCGTGAGCGTGCAGACCCAAGCCAAAACCGGCTTCGCGCATACGCTCGTAGATGTGGGCCAGATTTCCCATACCCGTATCGTCTTCGTCCCGGCCAAGCTCTTTCTCCAGAGCGGCGATAAGGCGGTCAAGATATTCAATTAATTTTCCGGCCTCCTCCTCGTTAAGGCAGTCAAAAATACCGGATAATTCGGTTTCGCCGTTTTCGGGATTATCCGCCGCCGCTTTTCCCTCTTCGGTGAGGGTAACAATCATCGTCCGGCGGTCTTCTTCAGACGGTCTGCGCGTGATGTAACCGGATTTTTCCAATTTTGAAAGAAGTTCCATTAGGGATTGATTCCGCATATCGAGCAAAAACCCCAAATCCTTTTGAGAGATTTCGTTTTTTAATTTCAAAATCGACAATATCCTTCCTTGCCCCCGGTAAGGGTTTGCTAAAGGCCCCAAATGCTTAAATTGAAGCATCTGGTAATGATGCAACTGGCCTCCGATGTGCATAAGCCGTCCCAATAGGTCCCGTGCTGTTTCATTCATATATTTCTCCTTAAAATAATTTTGTAGGTAGCTGTGTATTATAATCAGCCACCTGCATTAAATATACAGGCAGATGTATATATTGTCAAGTGCCTTTACAACGATTCTGATTTCCGGGAGATTCAAGGTTTTACATGATTTAAATACAGAGTTAGAATTTTGGGCGCATTTTCACGCCGCTAAAGCGGCGCAAAAACCGCGCTTTCCGCTATAATTAAAAAGGACGGCGCTTTGCGCCGTCCTTTTTAATTCCGCTTCAATCGCTTGCGCGTTATTTCTACTACCACCCGGCCCGCCGGCTAAGCGCCCGCCAGCCGGCCGCTTCCCCGCCTTACATCAGCTTTGAAAAAAGGCGTTGTCCCACGAAATCTGACGGCCGCCCGTCAACGAGTTTCATATCAAAGGAGCTTGTTAAAACAGGCTGGTTATAGCATCATAAAATTAAGATGAACCGCGTTGATATTAGCGTCGAAGGGATAGAGACGCCTGAATGGGCGGGCGCGGCTGAAACGTTCACCGTGATGGTTTGCGATGCGTTGCGGTGTAAAAACTGGGACGTATCCGTGCTTTTTTGCGCGGACGATTTTATTCAGGAACTTAACCGCCGTTTTAGAAATAAAGACGAACCGACAGACGTGCTTTCGTTTCCGCTTGGCGAAAAAATTATCGAAGACGGCGTAGAACGTTACGCAAGCGGAGACATAGCTATATCGCTGGAAACGCTGCGGGCAAATTGTAAAACTTTTGATATTGCGGAAGACGAGGAACTACGCCGCCTGTTGATTCACGGCTTGCTACACCTAAAAGGCTTTAACCACGCGACCAACGAACCGGATGAAGAAATGCTGTTGCTTCAGGAAAGGCTTCTTTCGGAAATAGAGTACGCTATAAATCTCTGAATAAATCCTTACCCCTGTCGTTAATCAAATTTTCTATCTGTGAGTACGGTAAAATAACGTCAATAGTACCCATGACGTATGGGGCTATCTCATAAGGATTCCAGCAAAAACCAAGACCCCCCCGCGTAATAAAAAAATTATCCGGAACTCCGGCTGTATCGTTAAGGAAGCCTATTGTTGTCAACGGCGTGTCCGGAGCGGCATGATACCGCTCGCGTAAAACATCGTCTATATATTTTTGCAACGACGCTTTTGCTCCATTCACCAAAATATCGTCCAGTTCAACTTTTGAAAGGAGATTTCTGTCAAGCACAAAAAATATTTTTTCATTTTGTCCATGAGCGCCGCCTGAGAAAATATAGCGGCTTCGGGACACCACAAAAACCGGATAATATATTCTGCCGTCAAACGCTTCCGTATATGACCAGTCATAAGGTCTGTCAGGATATAACGCGGCCTCATTTTTCTTTTTTAGATATTCCGCTTTAACTTGGTTGAACATTTTTGAAGCGTACTCTTGACAGCTTAAATCTTCGTATAAAAATCGCTGTAAAAGTCTGCGTTCAGAATTATCTAATACGTCAAGCGTATCAATAAAAAAATCCAACCGCGGGCTCTTGCGTTTTTTTTCGGGTAATAAAAGCAAGACTTCTTCCCGTGAATATGTTATATATTTGGGCGATAAACCATTATCTTCGTACCAGCCGGTAGTGTAGCTTATAATATCATTTTCGTTTGATTTACCGCCGTTCCGCAAAGCGGCGCATGAATTCACAATAAGGGCGAAAAATAAGATAATAATATAAAATTTTATTTTCATGTTATCTCCTAATTATCTCCTAAAATTCTAATAGGGTTGTTCGGAAACCTCAAGTTTTTGCAAGCCAAGCATGGCGACCATGCTTGGCTTGGCCAACAAGCGCTAAAAACTTGTTCGATAAGCAACAGACTTGGGGGAACAAGTCTAATATGCTGTTACCCTGAAATGTCAAATAACGTAGCGCCCTGATTTTCAGCATATATTGATTTACGCTTAACAAAAGGATTGCCTCTTAGATTTCTCAATTCATTGCGTATTAAAACCATACGCTTTTGCAGCAAATCCTTATTTTGCTTAACCTGCTGTTCGGTCTTTTCTTTTAGGTTTTCAAGCGCCGAACTTATTTCGGATATAGCGGTATCTTCAGATCCGGCGCAGGCGGTTTCATACATAGAACGCATAGGCTCAAGCGCTTTTTGAACCGTAATTATTCCGGCAACCACATTTTCTTCCAATTCAACATGAGCCAGAATATCTTCCGGCTCACCGTTTTCGATCACGCTTTTTTGCTTGTCAAGTATTTCAATATAGTCGCGAAAACGCTGTCTCTGCTCAATCAGAAGCTCTTTGAAGCGCTTTAATATAGCGGTACGCTTTTTAACTTCGCTTTCGGAAAGCGTTGCCGGCAATTTATCTTCCGGCGTTTTATGCGCCATCTTCAGCCAGCTATGTTTATGCCGGATTCTGTTTCCAGCCTTTCCTTTGCGGAATTCTTAGCTATAATCTCGGCCCATGATTTACGAATGTCAAACAAAGAATTCCTAACCGCGAGAATACGCGCCGCGTCCGATGTTATATGAGCCTCAAGCAGTTCTTTGTTAAACCACGTATATAACGCGAAAAGATTCTCGGCAATTTTACCGCCCTGTTCAAAATCAAGCGAAACCATCAATTCCGTTATAATTTCCTGCGCTTTGATGATGGCCTTGCCTATTTCTTCTATTTTGGACGGATCTTTTCGACGCTCGCTCTTATGACGGAGAAGTTCCAACGCATGGTCCAACGTGCTTATCCCGCCGTCATACAGCATTATAATAAGCTGCCCTTGGCTCGCTGTCTTTATTCTTGTTTGCCGGTAAGCAGATAACGCGCTTATATTCGCCATTTTACCCCCATACTAATTAAACGCAAAACGCCCGCGTTTTGCAAAGACTTGCAAGCTAACCGGCAACCCGACCGGGCCGCGAACAAGTCCGTTCACTTAAATAAATTTCGTCATTTTTTAATGATACTAAAGGATTATTTGTAAATTTGGAAGAGGCCGCCTGCCGTACGGACGGAAAATTATTTTTCATGGGAAGCCGTCTCCAAGATAAGTTCAACCGCGGCGCGTGATATTTTCATATTCTTCGCTATTTCATCCACAGTCCAGCCCTGTTTTTTCAGACGAATCACATCGTCCCGCGTGCCAAGAGGCAACGAACCTTCCTTGTCAATATTCAATCTATCTTCCTGCTTTTTTATAATAGTGTCAGTCAGCTTAAATTGCTGCCGGACCTCGCGGTATTTTTCATCCAAACGAGTTTCCAAATCCGCCAGCCATACACGCGCCTTTTGTACATTTTGAATACGGGAATCAATATCCAAAATAGTTTGATCAAGATTTGAAAGCCGCTCCACAGTATCGTGCGCTTTTTCATTTTCATTTGCGAGAATTTCGACCGACCGCCGAATATCTTCAACGCCGCCGTTTATGCGCTGTATGTCGCCGTTCAATTTCTGTGTCAAATTTTCCGCTTCCTGAAGCGACTTAAAGTTTTTCTCTATCCCGTCGCTTGTAGTTTCCAAAACTTGATTCTTCTTTTCTATACGCTGATATTTGTCTTCAGTTTCAGACATTGCCTCAATCAGCTTGCGTATCTTAATCTGGGCTTCTTGCAGCATATCATCCGCGCCCGTTATGTGTTTAAGTCTGTCCTCAACCGACTGAGCGGTTTGCAGCAGACGGTTAAAGTTTATTTCCATACGTTCAATACGCTGTTGTTCAATACTAAACTGAGTCATTTTATTGTTTAGATCTTCTTCCATGCGTTTTATTTTTTCAAATTGATTCTTAATATCAGAAAGTTCTATGCTTTGCAGCGCGAGTTTTTCCATGTCGGCGTTAAGATCTTCAATTTTATTTTCAACATCTTTTTTTACGGCAATCGCTTTATCAATAAGTTCGGTCTTATTAAAGAAATCGGCAATATGCCTGTCGGCTTCGCTTATCGAATTTTCAAGAACCCTAATTTTTTCCGATGCGGCGTTAATCATTTCTGTACGCTGATTTGCTACCTCCGCGTTTATTTCTTCTATTTTAGAACGCGCCGCCGCCAGCCGTTCCTCGTTTTCATAAGTTAATTCTTTGCACCGCTTGCGCACACTTTCTATAGAAGCGTCTAATTCATTGAAATGTTCCGCGCAGGCGGCTTTATACTGTTCTATGTCGTTATACGATTTGTTGGTTTGTGCGTTAATATCATTCAAGCGTTCTTCAATAACAAGCGTTTCCGCCCGTACCGCTTCTTCCATGGCGCGTTCATGTTTTTTAAGCCTTTCGGAATTTTGCAGTTCAAAACGTGAAATTTCATTTCTTAACGTACTGTCAACAATTTTCTTTGCGTCTTCCAAACTATTTTGAAGCTCTATTTCCAGCGACTTGATTGATTTCTCATAACGCTCAGTCTGTACGCCTATGCTTCTTCCGAGATCGTCAAAAGAATCTCTAATACGTTTAATCTCTTCATCAAAACCGGCATCAAGTTCATCTTTTTTACGGTGTAAAGCCTCTCCGCACTCGTGTTCCGTTTTCCGGCACTCCGCTTCTACGCTTTCACTTAATTCGTCAAACCGCCTGCTTAAACCGCCGCGCCATTCCAGCATTTGATTATTTATATTTTCTGTGCGCTTTACAAGATTAGCTTCTATCATTTCTTCAAATTCTTTAAGATTGCCGGATACTTTTTCATAGGCATCACTCTTTAGCGCGTTAATTTCTTTTTCTAACTCGTTAATTTTATTCCGCATACCGCCTACGGACTTATCCAAATCTTCCGCCGCGCCGCTGTAGTTTTGCTTCATCTCCGCAGCAAAAGCCGCAAAACTATTTGTTATTTCATTCTTAACATTTTCTATATGAGCGCGTAGCTCCGCGTCAAGTTTACCGGCGTCATCCGCCATGCTTTCCAGCGCCGTTAATTGTTCAATCTGAGCGCGGCGGTACTGTTCTACCGCATTGTCGCTGTCAGACAATATCCTCTGCCACTCGTTACGCTGGTCAAGAGCAAGCGCGTTCAAATCCGAAACAGACTGCCGCCATTCGTCTTTATATTTCCGCTGTTCCTCAAGAATACGCGCGTTTTCATTTTCCCAAACCTCTTTCGCGGAACGAACGGCGTTTTCGATTTCTTCAACCTTATTATTTACGGCGCGTTCCGTATCCGTTACCTTTTCAATTACAAGTTGCCGCCATTCGTCTTTATATTTCCGCTGTTCCTCAAGAATACGCGCGTTTTCATTTTCCCAAGCCTCTTTCGCGGAACGCACGGCGTTTTCAATTTCTTCAATCTTATTATTTACGGCGTGTTCCGTATCCGTTACCTTTTCAATTACAGACTGCCGCCATTCGTCTTTATACTTCCGCTGTTCCTCAAGGATACGCGCGTTTTCATTTTCCCAAGCCTCTTTCGCGGAACGCGCGGCGTTTTCAATTTCTTCAATCTTATTATCTACGGCGCGTTCCGTATCCGCGATTTTTTCGATAATCGCTTGACGCAGAACGCCGTTTCTTTTTTCCGCCGCTTCATTCAATTCGCGTAACAGTTTAGCTTCAAATTCATTTGAATATTCCGACGCGGCGGAAATAACTTTTTCTAACGTGTTGTTGACCAGAGCCATATCATTTTCAAGTTTCTGTTTACGGGACGCTTCCACACGCATGATTTCCTCACGATGTTCTTCAACGCCGCGCCCGATATCTTCAACAACATTTTTCAAATTATCAATAGATGTCTGTATAGGCTTCAAAATCCCGGAAGATACTTCATTAACCGCCTGATCCGTTTCTATTTTTATGCGAGCCTGTATTGTATCGATGCTCTTATCTATTTCATTTAATCTGGATTTAGCGCCGTCAATTTTACCGGCGACAAGCTCCACATAAGGCGACTCGGCCTCAATTCGCTGTAAATTTTCTTCAACTTTTTCAGTCCAAGAATCCAATTCCTTCAGAACGGATTCGTACTTTTTTATGCGCTCGCTAAGATTGTTTACGGTCGCGCAGTTTTTTTCTAGGGCGGCTATTTCCGCTTCAATATTTTTTTTCAGAGCCTCAGCCCGCTTAAAATCACCGTCAAGTATGATGCCGTAATTGCGAAGCGCCGCGGTCTTGTCTTCCGCGAATATACTGAATTCTTTTTTTAGTTCCTCTTTTAACTCTTTACCGTACGCCCTGGCATGAGATATATTCCGGTTGCCTTTGTCAAGATAACGGAACAACAAAAACGCAGCCGCTACGATACCAAGGGTAAGCAGATTTCCGCCGTTAAAAAAATCCATCGCGCTTACTTTAGCACATATTCTTGTAATTGACGATAGTCATTGAAGGTAAAATCAGGATTGCGTCTAAGCCGTCCCGGCCTCACGCCGGAAGGGAGACGCAAGTCAAAACCGCGCAACGCCGTCATCATTCCGGCATTTTGAGCGCCCTCAATATCGTAAGCGATGCTGTTTCCCACGTACAAAATCCGTTGCGGCGGCAGATTTAGACTTTCGGCAAGACGGCGGAAAGGCAGCGGATGAGGTTTTAACGCTCCAAGCTCCTCACTGCACAATTCCGCGTCCCACAAACCGCCAAGCCGCAACAACGGCAGTTTTACCCCAAGCGGAAAATCGGACAGCACGGCCAATTTGATTCCGCGCTCTCTGAAAGCGGAAAGGCACGCTTTTACATAGGGATAGATTTTTACGCCGCCAAAAAGTTTTTCCCAAGCTCCGTATATGTGTCTTGAAATCAGATCCCGCACCGTGTTTTTGTCCGACCCCAGCGTTTCCGCGCAAAGACGCGCCTGTAAATCATAAAACGAATCCTCGGCGGCCTCCATTAACCGGATTTTTTTACGAGCTATAGCGAAAGCCGCAAACAAACGAGGGTGAAAGAATGCCTGTGGCAATGCCCGCAGAAAAAAGCGGTAGTTAGGGTAGAGAGTGCCGTCAACATCAAAAGCTACGGCGGCTATATCCCGTTGCATAATCCGATTTTACTATACGCGGCGGCCATTAGTAAATCCGTTAGTCCCGGCACCCGCCAGCGGGTTTCCTGCCCGACATTCAGCAAGAAAAAGGGTATCCGCGAATTGGTGGTGAGCAAAAAATGTTGTTTGCCTGTTCCTTTTCGCTATAATTCGTTTACTGACAATACTTTAGCACGCATCTTTACCAAGAACTTCACACTTTTCACCCGCTACCCGCGTATTACTGACAGTGAGGTGGTCACAATTAAAAAGAATACGCAAAAGATAGAGAGAAAACACCTGTCATTGAGAACATGGTGTTCCCGTTTAGTACGAAAAGGAATACGCTTTTCCAAAGATCCCGGTATGCATAAAATCGTTATCGCTCTTGTGATTAATTTCTGGTTCTTTCAGAGAATCCTTTGGTAAACAACCCTTTTAACCCACCA
>JAITDS010000109.1 GCA_031282435.1 Spirochaetaceae bacterium | reverse complement strand
AATGAACCACCTCGCGGCAAGCGCGCCTAAGGTCGAAGACCGGCGTTTGCGGCGAGGTATCTTGTAGGCGTTGAAATTATTTACGTGGTTCGATCGGGTAAGGAAATTATTTAACTGTGGAGGTTTGCGCTGCAAACCCGTCTACTACCATTTTTTATTTGGCGTTGCCAACTCGAACCGCCCTAAAGGGCGGGGGAGCGCAGACCCCACTGCGAATAAACGCATATTGGCGAAACCCGGCAGTCAAAACTCATATCAATTTACCCGAAATTAGGGCGAAAGCTTCAGCGGATAACATACATCAGCAGAGTCGCTAGAAGAAGAACAAGAAGCGCGACAGTTACGGCGTAAAACCATTGCGGCGCGGTGTCGGATTGAGGCGGCAACGCTTTTGAAGGCCGCTTCCGTGCGGAATAGCCGCAAGACGGGCATCCTTTGCTAAAAGCCGCCGTATCCCCGGTAAAACCGCAGGCAGGACAGCGTATAGACGCAAAAAACTTCCCGCAACGGGGACAGCGTTCCGTTTCAGCCGATACCTCCGTGCCGCATCCGTCACAAAAAAAACGAGACTTCTTTTTTTTCATTAGGCTTTCCAACGCCGATTAAATGCGCCGTAAGGTCGTTTAATCAGCGTTTTTTTCATGGATTGTATCAACGTAAACCTTGCTCTAACCGGCGGCCTTTTCCGGGCATCCACCGTCCGAGTGCGGACACGAAGCGCAGGGCGCGGGCTTTTCTCCGCCAGACGCGGCGGCCTCTTTAGTTTTAGTTTCTCCGGTTTTTTTACCAGACGAACTATTATCCGTTGAATAAAAACCGGCGCCTTTATAAATAACTCCCGCGCCGCCGTTTATAAGACGGCGCACCTCGCCGCCGCATTTCGTACAGACTGTTACAGGTTTATCGCTAAAACTCTGAAAAACATCAAAAACATTGCCGCATTTTTTACATTCATACTCGTATGTAGGCATAAATTCCTCTTTTATTAATATGGTGATATAGTACCTGCCGCAAATTTTTCGGCAAAACCTCACTTTAAGTATATTAATAAAGAAGCTATTAGTCCAGCAAGCTCGGTTTGGGATAACGGCGGGCTTTTAAGCACAAAAGCCGCGCCGTCGATTTGAGGTGGCTCGGAAAGCAGCAGTCTGGCGAAAGCTGCTGCCCGTTCGTCACGTATATAGTTACCGGCAAGCGCGGCGCGAAGCATGGACAGCACAGAAACCAGACCTCTGGCTTGAGCTGTCCCCGGTGTCTCAACGCGCAAAACAAGGCTCCAATTTTCTCCCTGTTGAAACGCGGCGATAAAGACGGCGTTTGCCGGTATTGTTATCGGCATATCTATACGTTCAAGAGCCTTGTTTAGCGGACTTATATTCGTAAGCCATGCGGATATACATGAACCTTCGCTGAATACGGTAAAACTTTCCGGCGCTTCTACGTTATCTTCAATAAAAAACGGATCGGTGTCTGAAATATGCGTTTTATTTTTTTGCATAAATAATGAAAGTCCGTTTTTAGACGATTTCCAATATTTTTTCCCGGTTATAGATTTTATTTTCCGCCATGCCGGATTAAAAAAAAATGAAAATGATGAAAGTCCGGCGGGATAATTATTTCCGTAACCAATCAATAAAAAGCGGCGCTCCGGCGCTTCGGCGACTTTCGTCTGCCCGTTGTAAACAGCTATGACGACTTCATTGGTTCTATCAAAAAATGTTTTTATAGTTTTAACATTTAACTTATAATAAGTTAAAACTTCGTCAACTAATTTTCTTGAAGGCTCTACGTCAATGCGCGCGTAAAGCAGAGCGCCGGGCGGCATATCCGCGAATATATTATGTATTACGACTCCGTCCTGTGCGCCTTTTGATGTCGCACAGGCGCTGAACAACAGGATTAATTTTATAAAACAAACAAGATAAACGATTCGCCGCATGAATGTAATCCAATAATCCGCAGACAATCAACCGGCGTTAGGCACACCGGGCGCGTTATGTTGAATATTATCAAGGAATAACGTATAAATTTTATCACGCAGACTCACCGCATTTACCGGCTTTACGATGTAACCTTTCGCGCCTAGCCTTGTAGATTTGGACACATTCATAAGTTGTGAATTTGAGCTAATCATCAAAACAGGGATATCCTTTAACGTGTCTTTTTTCTTTAGAACAGCCAAATAATCAAGACCGGATATATCGCCTAAAAACAAATCCAGCAAAATTAAATCAATTTTGTTTACAGCCAAAATATTAGTCGCGGTTTTTACATTTTTCGCAAGATAAACATTGTACGCATCGCCTAAAATTTCATTTATTAGCGTAAGAATTTCAACGGAATCGTCAACTACTAAAATACTTTTTCTTGCATTTTTAAGCCGTTCTGTCATTTTCAAATCCTTCTATTTTTTGAAGCGCAATATCGTACTCAAAACACCCAATTAAATTCGATAATTCTAAAATAAAATCATCTGTTCCTTTATCAAACGAAAAAACATTCAATTTTTCAATCAATATTTTTATAGAATTAGCATGACCCGTTCCAAGGGCATATTTTAATTCTTTTATATTTTGCAAAAAATAATTTATATCTCCTAACCCTTTTTTTTCTTTATCCTCTGCTTCAGTAAGTTCCTCCGGCAGTTTGTTAAAAACTTCCCGACATTCATTGATAAACGGAAGCGTTTCATCAATGCAAAGCCGCCATCCGTCAGGCGGCCCTGTGGACGCGGCCTCCAGTTTTTTTGCCCGTTCAGACAATTTATTGAGTCCAAGCGTCGCAAGGACTCCTTTAACCGCGTGAACTCTTATATTATAAGTCTTTATATCATTTTTTTCAAGAAGATTCCGCAGGGCATCAGCCGTTTTATCGAAACCCGCGTAAAATTGTTTTATAAGTTTAAGGTATGAAGATATTTTTCCGGTATGAGACAGTCCTTTCTCTGTATCAATTTCCCTAATGCTTTTAATTCTTTCAAACAGTTGTTTACCGCCGTCTTCATTACTCAGGGATTTTTCCTGATCATGCGGCTGATCCACAAATTCTATTTTGGCGGGCGGAAGCCAAAGAGCAAGTTTTTCGTTAAGCATTTTTGAATCTATGGGTTTGCCTAGAAAATCATTCATGCCCGCAGCCTTAAATTTTTCAAGCATACCGCTTACCACGTTAGCGCTCAACGCTATAATAGGCGTTTGCGCAAACCATGTATCGCCTGTTTTTCCGGTAAGCGCCCGTATATGGCGCGTAGTGTCTAAACCGTCCATTTCCGGCATCATCTGATCCATAAAAATAATATTATATTTTTCGTCTGAAACCTTTTTTATAGCTTCCTCTCCGCTCAAAGCGGTATCGGCCTCTATACCGTGCATGGCAAGGAAGCCTTTCGCTACGGTATTATTTTCAATCATATCATCAACAACAAGCGCTCTAATATGCGAGTCTTTTTTAGCCATGAGAAAATTACAGTTCTTGTTTATGTCCTTCAATTTATCAGGATCGCCTTCTATAAGCGGAAGTAAAACCCTAAAAATAGAACCTTTTCCATATTCACTTTCTACATCAATGCTGCCGCCCATAACATCGGTAAGTTTTTTAGATATGGCTAGTCCAAGCCCTGTTCCCATAGTGCCCCGGTTTTTTTCCGTATCGAACTGCTGAAAAACCGTAAACATTTTTAAATTATCTTCAGGTTTTATGCCTATGCCGGTATCTTTTACACAAAGTTCCATATATGGTTTATATTCTTTTAATATTTTATTTATTGCGATATTAATTGAACCCGTATGCGTATATTTAACAGCGTTGCTGATAATGTTCGTAAAAACCTGCCGTACTCTTATTTCATCACCGTACAAAATATCGGGAATATTATTATTAATATAGCAGTTAAACGCAAGTCCTTTTTTTTCAGCAGTATGCCTAAACATAGCGTCAATGTTACGCGCAAGCGCTTTTACACTGTAAGAAATCGGCATAACGTCAAATTTATCCGCTTCAATTTTTGAAAAATCTAAAATATCGTTTATAAGGCTAAGCAGAGATTTTGACATTGTTTGTATATCGGAAAAATATCTTTTTTGTGTTTCATTCAGATTGACCGTAGGCATAAGCTCACTCATGCCTATTATCACATTCAGCGGCGTGCGCAGTTCATGGCTCATTATCGCAAGAAAATTACTTTTTGCGGTTGAAGCGGCTTCGGCGGCTTTGGCTTCTACTCTTATCAAATAGTTCTCTTCATTCGCTTTCCGTATGGCCATTTCCCGCCTGCGAATTTCACGAAGATCCGCCGCGTAAACCGCCACGCAAAAATTATCTTTCCACGGCATTCTGACAAAAGTCTCCTGAAGCGGCAGGACACCGTCTTCGTCTATTAGGCAATCCCACTCCGATTCCACAGTACCGGTTTCAATCGCTGTTTTTAGCAGATTATTCCATTTAATCGAGCTTAGTTGGTTATCGTCCTGCATCTCAGGACAGCGGCTAAAAAATACCTCTTCGTTCAGTTCGGCGGAGTTCAATCCCAGCATTTCTTTTGTCTTTTTATTCCAGCCTATCAGCTTACCCTCAGCGGTCCAAAGCGTGCAGGCGACGGGGGTTGCGTCAAGCATCAGGCGGGTGCGTTCCTCGGCTTCAGTGTTGCGAAGTTCCGTAGTGTCATAGCAGCTTATTATTTCACCTTCAAATATGCCGTTCTCGATTATAGGCGCAATATGAAGTGTATAAAGGCGGCCCGTGGAATTTACCGGGAAGGAAATTTTTGTGTTAAGTTCTAACGGACGCATATCGTTTTTTACTCTATTAAACAAAAATTCCCAGCCTTTCGCGAATTTTTCGGTTTCAAAAAGACACAAAATTTCTTTCAAAGAGCGTCCGTTAACAAGGTCAAAGTTATCGAATCCGGCAAGGCGCAGAAATTCATTGGCACAGTAAGTAATATGTCCATGCTCGTCCAGTATTAAAATAGCCGCCTGTCTGTACTCCGACAGCAATTGCATATATTTTTCTATTTTTTTTTGATTTACAGAGCGTATATTATCGAGAAGTTTGTCTGTCTGCGCGGATATTTTTCCGTTGTTAATTTTCTTTTGGAGTATCTCTATTTTTTGGCTTAATTGTTTGTTTTCGGCTAGCAGACGCTCTATAATAAGGCGCGTCTCTTCGAGGCTTGACGTATTATATTCGTCTTTCATATATATTTGGGCCTTCCTGGACTTGAACCAGGGACCTACGGATTATGAGTCCGCAGCTCTAACCAACTGAGCTAAAGGCCCGTTTATAACATAAAAATCAACGCGCAAAACACCCGGAAAAATACCGCTTTAGTTTTTTGAGTTGTCAGGCTCAGGCAACGCGGCCATTTGCGCCTTCAAATCCTCCAGTAATTTATCCGCGCTTGAATCTGATTTTTCAAGCTCGGCAAATTTTCGCTCTAAATTAGTATCGGCATTAAACCCGGAAAGTTCCTTACTTGCTTCCGCGCGCGCTTCCAGTTCATCAACTTTTTGCGACATACGGTTAAATGTGTCAAAGGAAGCGTTGTTACCTTCCATACCGCTCATAGTATCCTGTATCTTTTGTTCGGCCTCTGCGCGTTTTGCGCGGGCAATCAGCAAATTCTTCTTACGCTGGGCATCCTCAATCTTTGCCTGTAATTCACGGAGCGAATTCTTCAGCCGTTCAACCGATTCTTTTTGCGCTTCCCATTGCTTGTTGTAATCCGCATAGTAGTTGTCGTATTCTTGCTTGCGCAAAAGCGCCTCTTTAGCTAGGTCATCTTTTCCCGCTTGAACGGCAAGCATGGCTTTACGTTGCCATTCTTCCGCCCGCGCCTTTTGATTATTCGTTTCACGCTCAAGTTTTTTTTCATCCGCAATGGCCATAGCCACAGCTTTTTTAGACTCGATGAGCTGCTCGCTCATGTCGGTGAGTATCTGGTTAAGCATTTTTTCCGGCTTTTCAGCCTTATTGATCAAATGATTAATGTTAGCCGCTATTACTGTTCTTAAACGTGAAAAAATACCCACAACTACCCCAAAAATACATTGCCCGTTTCATCAACCGCAAGAATGGTTTTACATTCCGAACATCGGAAACGTCCCGCTTTAACGGCTTTCAAGCGTTTTGAGCAGATAGGGCAGTTAAAATTGTGCGGAAAAACAGTGCTTGTTTCAGCCTGACTACTGCCCCTAAAATAGTTTTCCGCGTCATCCTGGTTATCCCTAATGTTAAAAAATTGAGAAAAACCTAGTAATTGGAAAACTTCGTATACTTTTGGCTGAACATCCAACAAAACAAGGTCTCCGCCAATCCCTTTAAGCGACTTTAGAAAAGCTGTAAATGAACCTATCCCCGTTGATGAAACATAATTCAAACCGCTGCAATTAAAAATCAGGCGCTTATAGCCGTGATCTATTGCTTTTTGAACACGTTTTTGGAAGCTGTTCGAATTATATGTATCAATATAACCCGTTAAAGCTAGTGATAAGCCTCCGTCAACGCCGGCGATTTTCTTAAGATCTATCCTCAGACTGTCATCCTTATCAGAATCAAAGCCAGGAATTATTGTATCATTCGTCATGTTTATAACTATAAATTAGCCGCCGTAGGTATGTCAAGGGACGCATTGCGCCAGCCGGCAATTTTACTTTTAGCAGCCTTTGCCATTAAAGGAACAGCCAATGACCATGACCTCGCAAAAATGCATCTGTTTTCAAAACCGGTTGTTCTTGGTTATTATGCGGTAAATTTTAAAGAAATAGAAATAGAGCCTAGAAAAAAAATATTTGGCATATTCTAACTCTCGCTAACATACCGGTCCCGTCCGCATGGGAGGGCAGCTTCATGGCTTAGCTAATTTAGTCCCGTTTTCCATTAGCCCGTGCTTACCCTCCCTCCGGCGCGCATGGGCTTTTTCACAGAAATGCCCCGCATTTTGCAAGGACTTGTAATCTAACCGGAGATTAGCCGGTAAGCAGGCGGCTGGTCGAATCGGCAATTCCGGTTTCGGAAAAGTATCTATAGTCTGCTACTCGTGTCTCAAACTCCAACACATCAACGAGTATAAAGGAAACGAATGAACCATCCCTCGCGGCAAGCGCGCCTAAGGTCGAAGACCGGCGTTTGCCGCTGGGTATTAGATCCCGTTGCGAATAAAAAAGGGAGGAAGCTCTCAGCGGCACTGGTAACCCGGTCGCTCAATCATAGGTAATGTGCTAAACTTGTTGTAACTATTCAGCGGGGGGAAGTCTCCCCCCTCGCTACAGCCCCGCACTCCGGTCGATATGCCCGCGCCTACGGCGCGCCCGTACCTCCCTACGTTTGGTGTGCCCCCCCCCCCCCCCCGCCGGGCCCGGGCCCCCAGCACAAAGGGGGCACACCCCCCCCACCGGCAAAAGACCGCAGGA
>JAITDS010000094.1 GCA_031282435.1 Spirochaetaceae bacterium | reverse complement strand
ATCAGCTACCGTGAATTGCGTCTGCTGGAAATCGATGTGGCGAAAGAGCTACTGGCTATGGACAGTATGCTTTTAGACGTTGATATGTTTTTTAAGGTCAACGTCAATCAATTTTACGGGATAGAGATAGAAGAATTCCCCGCGCAGATAGCGCAGACCGCCATGTGGCTGGTAGACCATCAGATGAATATGCTTGTTTCGGAAACATTCGGGACGTACTACGTCCGTATCCCGTTGACCGCCGCCGCCTCAATCCATAACGCCAACGCTTTGACAATCGATTGGGAAAGCGTTGTTCCAAAAAACGTTCTATCGTATATACTGGGGAATCCGCCGTTTCTGGGTTACAGCGTCATGAATAAAACGCAAAAGCGGGAAATCGAAACTATTTTTGAGGGCGTGAAAAATAGCGGCACTCTGGATTATGTTACCGCATGGTACAAGAAAGCGGCGGAATATATGAAAGGCGCGAATATTGAGGCCGCTTTTGTATCGACAAACAGTATTTGCCAGGGCGAGCAGGTTCCCGTTTTGTGGCCTCTCCTCATGAACAAACATGGTGTCAAAATCAATTTTGCCCATCAGACTTTTAAGTGGAGCAACGAGGCGCGGGGCAAGGCCGCTGTTTATTGCGTCATAGTTGGATTTAGTTTGTTCGATAGGCCGGTAAAGAAACTGTATCATTATGCGGATGTAACAGCCGAACCTGTGGAAACTGTCGTCAACACGATAAACGCCTATTTGATTGACGCGCCGATGATTTTTATTGAAAAAAGGCTAAGGCCTCTTTGTAAAGTAAAACCAATGCTTAAAGGTAGTTCTCCCACAGATGACGGGAATTTCTTCTTGACGGAAACGGAAAGGAAGGCGATTGTTGCAAAAGATAGATCGCTGTTAAAATTAATCCGCCCTTTTGCCGGAGCGTATGAATATATACATAATATAAGGCGTTACTGTTTTTGGCTGGACGGCGTTTCACCGGAAAAGTACGCTCATATAAAAGAAATCCAGGAACGACTCAAAAAAATAGCGCGGTTCAGGGCGGAGAGCGTCCGGGAAGCGACGGAAAAATACTCCGAAATGCCCGGCGTATTTACTGAAATACGTCAGCCAAACAGCGATTATATTTTGATCCCGCGTCATTCTTCCGAAACCCGTAAATATATTCCTATCGGTTTTATGAAAAAAAATGTTATCGCAGGCGATTCAACTTCAATCATTCCCAACGCGACGCTCTATGAGTTTGGTGTCATAACTTCCAATATGCACATGGCTTGGATGCGTTATGTTTGCGGCAGGCTGGAATTGCGTTACCGTTATTCCGGAACTATCGTGTACAACAACTTTCCCTGGCCAAATTCCACAGATAAGCAGCGGGCCGCCGTTGAAAAAGCCGCACAAAACGTTCTGGACGCCCGCGCCTTGTTCCACAAAAGCAGTCTCGCCGTTTTGTATGACCCGCTGACCATGCCGCCTGAATTGCTTAAAGCCCATCAAAAACTGGACAAGGCGGTAGAAGCGGCTTATGGCCGCGCTTTCGACGACGACAGCCAGCGTGTGGCGTATCTGTTTGAGTTGTATCAAAAATTAAGCGGGGAACTGTTTATCGAGACTAAAAAACGGGGAAAGGGAAGGAAAAAATAATTGCTTTTTTAAAGAATGAACCATCTCGCCGCAAGCGCGCGCTTGCGCGGCGAGATGGTTCATTTGCGATCCCGCATTTTCAGCAAAATTTGAAAACTTGAGGTTCTCTAACAACTCGTGATCAATTTTTCCAAGGGAACAGCAGGCTGTTTAACGCGCGTTTGCCGTGTTTTTCGCGGTCTTCGTTTAGAACGGTTTTCCATGGGATGTACTTGCTGCCGGCGTTCTGTTCAAGCCAATCGTACTTTAGCAGGCGCAGTCTTAGCGCCTCGTCAAGAAAAAGAAGAATTCCGGCTGGTCCGGGCAGCAGGAATGCGGTAAACATTGAAATTATGAAAATAACAAGTGTCAAACAGATTGTCCCGATAAAAAAAAGCGGGTTGTCAATAAAAAGCAAAAAGCATTTTTTTATAATATTTGTGGTTTTTACGCTGAGGCGGGCGCGAACGGGGAAAAAATATTGAAACACCGTTATTAACGCCGCAAATGTCCAGAAAAAAAACGAGGCGATTAGAAGTCCCGCGGCGCTGTTAAGCAGCAGGTAAAACGGGATGATAAAAACAAATACTATAGAGGAAATACAGACAAAAATGCCGTAAAATATGCCGCACATCCATACGGAACGCAGTGAATCCAAAAAATCATTGAAGCCAAACGATGCGTAATCTGAAATTTTTCTTACGCACATCGCGGTTGCCGCAAGGTATGCGGAACACCATAAGACCCCTAAAAAAAATATGACGGCGGAAACAACGCTTGGAATAGGAGCGAATATCTCTAAAATCCAGTGTATAAGCAGAAAAAACAAGACGGATACCGCGAAGCCTATATTAACAACGGCTAAACGGAGCGCGTTGTCCCAGAGGTCAAAAAAGGTTTTTTTTAACAGGAAGCCTATCATAACTTAAACTCTATGCCGATATTATCGGTAGGAGTTGGTTGCCGGTTAATGAAGAAGTTTGATATTTTCATAATAAGCGCCGCCGCGGCGGTTCTGCTCATGGCTTTTATATTTTATCCGTCTGAAAAAATAAATTTTAAGCGGACTACGCTGATGTTTTCGCAGTGTTTTGACAGCGCGGAACAGCGGGAAGTTCTTGATAAAATAGTCGCGGAATTTGAGGAAGGTCATCCCGGTATTACTATTACTTCGGTATACAGACCTTATCAAGGTATTAAAAACGACTGCGCCTATTATTTTGATGTGATGCCGGATGAACAGAATCTTGAAAGCAACAACGGCGAACTGAAATTTCCGGATATTGTATCTATCGACCCTTTGTGGTTTGATGATTCTGCAAAACGAATTTTGTTTAAAAATCAGAATAGTTTAGAAACGGCGGATTTTGGCGTAAAGAATGAGGAGTATTCAAAACATTTATACTCTTATTTTAACGCGCTTTTTTACAATATTGGAATTTTGGAAGATGCGGGTTTTGACCGTCCGCCAAAGACGCGCGATGAATTCGCGGCGGTATGCCTAAAACTTAAAGAAAAAAATATTTACGGTTTATCCGTAGGCGGAAATTTTTTTACGGATATATTTCCTTGGATATGGCCGGAGGCCGGTAAAAACGCGCTGCAAGATATAAACAGGGAAAAGGATACGTTTGATTTTACCGGCGCGAATGTTGTTGAAAGCATTGATTTCTTTAATAAACTTAATACGCGGCACATACTCGGAAGGCCGCCTTTTATAAAAAACGAGGATGAGAAGATAAATAATTTTCTTGCCGGAAAAACGGCGATGGTTACGGCTTCGTCAAAATTGATAAAACTGCTTGAAACCGAACACAAAAGTCTGCGTTTCGGGATTACAAGTATACCTTACACGGAAAGTCCCGTCGGGCGTCCTGTTTTTAACATGAACAGCATACACGCCGCGGTTTTATCGACAAGCCCGTACGAAAAAGAGGCTTTCGAATTCATAGAATTTCTGGCGGAAAGAAGGGCGGAGCTTGCCGTCGCCGCCGGAGCGGTTTCTGAAGATTCGTCGTCTTCCGTGTTTGAATACTCGCGGACCGCGTCTTCGCCGGACGCGGCTTCTGTTTACGTAAAAGCCCAAAATCTGATAGAAAGCGCGGAAGGTATTGAAGACTGGAAGATTTTTTCGGCGAGCGCCTCGCTTAACTCCATTGCCGGTGAAGAAATCAGCCTTATGCTGACGCATAATCGGGGAGCGGAAGAGACCGCGCTGGAAATAAAAAAACGTTATGATTCTATTATAGAATGAACCGCTATAGAATGAACCGTGCGGCGATTATTTTTGTTATAGCTTTATCTTCCTGTCTTGCGCCTAAACCTGAGGCGGTAAGCGTTGTTGTAGAGGAAATTCCCGAAGTTAAAGCGGGCGAACTTAATCTTAATATCGAAAGAGCCGTTGACGGTATTTTTTTTATTCCGCAGAATGTTTCCGCTTTGTCCGTACCGGATGACGCCGGGGTAATCTCGGAAAAAGATTTAATCGGCGTAGACGGCGAAAAGCTGAGGTATTTATTCCGTTCCGCTTACAATATGGCGTTGATGCGCGATATTCCGCTGGCAGGTGTTTTAGGCATCGACAGGGTTCACCGCTGGCCTGAAGGGTCTAATCTTACGTGGGCGCAAAACTGGCGCAGTTCCTCCGCTTACTTTAATTCGTGGGGCATATCCGGGCTTGTTTTGGCTATGCTGAATTCCGGCGGCGACAGGGTTTTTACGGTGAGGGGCGACATCCTTGATTTTTACGGGAAAACACAAGGCGTTGGGGGCGCAAACGGCATTTTGGGTTACGGGGCGCCGCTCGGCGACGATTTTTTTCTTAAATTGAGCGATTACGCTCTGCCCGTCCACGCCCAGCGTTTTGACAAGGGGCTTATCTACGTCAATAGTATGGGGAAAGCAAGTTTTATAGCGGGGGAAGCGCCTTCGCTTTTGATAGAAAATGATGAAACGGCAGGTTTTTATCTTGTTGGAGAGGCCGGACTACAGCAATATATTAAAATCGCGTTTAGCCGTGCTTATAAAAGTCTTATAGACCGGTATGAACGGTATATAAAAGCCGACGGCGCCGTGAGGTATTTGAATTTTACAGGGGGGCCGTGGCTTGTTGAACTGGCGGAAGGTTTGTTTACGGTAACGGGTTTCTATATTCAATACTATGACGATGGAAACATCGCTATTGTCCTGCCTGTTTTTGATCTTGCCCCGCCGTTTCCGCCGGAAGCAATCATTATAGACCCTCCGTTCTCTGAAGTGCTTTTGGGCGGTATACGGCTTCCGTCATCGGCTGAATTGGCGGTTTATCCGGTTGAAGAGGATGCCGGCAATCTGTTAAAAAGTTTTGCGTTATACGGTATCCCTTTGACCGATTCGTTTGTTTCAATAGAGACGATGACAGTCTCGCAACGCTTTTCAAAGGGTGTTTTTCGCAGTAGTATACTTTATTGAGCGCGACTGTTGCGGGATTGGCGGGATTAGATTGATTGAAAGCCAAGCGCTGAAAGCGCTTTGAACAAATAGTCCGGGGTTTGCGCTTCGCGCAAACCCCAAAAAGCTCAACGCGCTTTGCGCGTTGAGCCGCGCAAGCGATTGAAGCGGTATGAAAACGTGAAAGCGTTTTCATAATAGCGGAAAGCGCGGTTTTTGCGCCGCTTTAGCGGCGTGAAAATGCGCCCGAATTTTGAATGAGCCTAAGCGCCGCAAGAGCGCGTTTTGCGTGGCGGGGTATTAAACTCCACCGCGGATAAACCTAATTTATAAGTTAAGGAGGAAACCCGCTTGGGTATAACAGAAGTCAAAGCTCCTATTATTGGAAATGATAAAATAGAGAATTCGGCGGCATATATCACGGAAGTCAATGCCCCTTTTGTTGTAAAGGGCAAGGCAGGAAACCCGCTGGCGGGGCTGGCGGGGGTGGTTGCCGTTGTTTTGCTTGTTATGACGGCTTTTCCGGCGGCGGCGCAGGAAAGTGATGATGAAATTGAGAATATTGAGGCTATAGAGGCGGTAGAGGACAGCGAAGAGGACGAGGACGAGGACACAAACGCGGAACTGCCTATAACCTCGAATTGGGACGGGCTACCGCTTTCCAACTACACGCGCGGGGACCAGACCTTCAACATAAGTCTTGGGATACTTTTGCCGCTCTTTTTCACCTCCAACTCCGGCAAAACGCTTGAAAACAAAATCGCGTTGGGGGGGACGGGTTCGCTTGCCTACACGTATTACCTGAACTCCCGCTTTTTCTTGGGCGGCGTTTTGTCGGGAAGTTTTTCGCAGACGCTGGGGAAAAACTTTTTATACCTGATACCAATAGGCTTTACAGCCGGATACCAAATAACGATGGGGCGCTTTGAATTCCCGTTCTCACTGACGATAGGCGGCATGACGGAGCAGTACCTTACTTACAACGGCTACTGGCTGTTCATAAAACCGCAGGCATCCGGCTTTTTCAGGTTTAACAGCGACTGGTCTTTTGGACTAAACGCGGCGTGGTGGGTTGCCCCGCAATGGACAAACACGCCGGAAAAAGACGCTGTAGGCAACTTTATGGAAATAACACTTTCGGCGCGTTATCATTTTTAATTTTTATTTTTGAGGTTTTTATGAAGCGGACAGTTTTATTTTATTTGTTTGTTCCGGCGTTTTTTTTAATTCTTTTAAATTCTTTAACATTTTTAATTTCGTGCAGTCAGGATCCTATATTTTCGATGATTGCTGACGAAGTAGAGCCTAAAGAACCGCTGATAAGCGGCTCGCCGTCAAAGTTTGTGAACAGCGGAGGTGTTATTTACGTTGCCAACGGAAGGCTTTGGATGTACACGAACAATATATGGTCGCGGGTGGCCGACACCCCGTCCAACATTTACGACATTGCCGCCGGAGGGGGCGGACTCTATATGTTGAGAGTTGACGGCAACGACACGGCGGTCTATAAATTGGGCGGCTCTAAAATTGAAAACCCTACCGGGTACGGCCTGATACAGGGTTTATATAGCGGCGGTTCGGACATCGTTGCCGGCGCGAAGAAAAAAGATTCGGACGAGTACGCCATACTCGGCATAAACGGCGATACGTTCAGCGTTAAACAGTTAATAAACAGTCCGCTGACCGGTGTCGCGGATTCATATTTTGCCACGGCGATAAGCGGCATATACAACGGAAACACGCTTGTTCCCGGTTCTTCCGGCCATTCGATAGCGGGTATAATAAACGCAAACGGGAAAATTATCGCCGTAACAGGGCCCGGCGCGATACTTGAAGTCAGCGGCAGCGGCGTGGTGGTTCATGAAAAAAACATATATTTTACCGGCGCTCTGGCTCTCTATAGCAACAGAGGGACAACTCTTTTACTGCTTGGAGTCAGGAACAGCGTTTACGATTTAGGATACCGCGAGATGAAATTTGACGGAAATTTTACATTGAACATTCCGGGAGACACCGCGCCGGATTCAAGTGTTTCCGACCGCGATAAGTACCGGGCTACGCTGGCGAAATGCGCGGTTAATTCGCTGATTCAGGCCGGCAGTACAGCGGGCGGCGGGGACGGCCTGCCTGTGGTTTTCGCTTCAACGCAGAAAGACGGGGTATGGGCCTACCGCGACAATGAATGGAACGCCGAAGAATGATGAAGCGCGTTGCGGCGCTCACGCGCCGCAACGCCAACGCGCTTTTTGCGCGGCTGACATTAAATCCGGGACATTAAAGGCCGCCGGGGTGGTAAAGACCGCCCCCGGTACCCCCGCCACCGCCGCCGTTAATAAGCGGCTTTTCCCGGTTTATTCGGCGTTTTTATTTTATCCGGCATTTTTGATATTGATGCTTTCAGGATGCGCGACTCACGCTTCGTTACAGACGGTTTACTACGATATTCCGCCACATTCCGGTAATGATACGCCGCTTGTGATAGCGCTTATAAGCGATTTGCACAGCGACATATATGGCAAAGACCAAACGCCGCTGTTAAACCGGATAAAAGAGGCATCCCCGGACATAATAGTCCTTGCGGGCGATATATTCGACAACATTGCAGGTCCGCTTGGGACGCGCCTGCTGCTGGGCGGTATAAAAGATACGGGAATACCGGTTTTTTACGTTACCGGAAACCACGAATACGAGAGCGCCGGCTTTGACGAGATGATGCGGGAACTGGAGGATTTTGGAGTTACGATTCTGTCCGACACTTATGTCCTGCTGGAAGTAAACGGAATGCCGCTTCTTATTGCCGGTGTCGAGGACCCGGATAAAAATTTGAGGGATTCATCTTACGCGCCCTCGTACACTATATTCAACGAAATCTACGCTGTTGACGCATATAAAATACTGATATGCCACCGTCCCGAAATCGCAAAACTTTACTATGGATTTGACCTGAAACTTTCCGGCCACACTCACGGCGGTCAAATACGTCTGCCGCCGCTCATTAACGGTCTGTACTCGCCCGGTCAAGGTTTGTTTCCAAAATACTCAGGCGGCCTCTACGAAACGGGAAACGGATTGCTTGTCGTAAGCCGCGGACTCACCACGCGCCGTCCTCTGCTTCCGCGTATATTCAATCCGCCTGAACTTGTCGTTATAAGGCTTGGCGGCTACAATGAAAAATGAGCGGAGACATCCGGAAACCTTAAACTTCCACAAGTTTCCGCTTCCACTGAAAATCACAATGAAACTCGCAAAAGGCCGGCATTTTGCGGGGATTTTCAAGCAAACGAGTTGGCGGATAAATCCGGTGAAACTCCCCGTTCCCGCAAGGACGGGGGCTATTAAACGCCGCTTGGGAATGGGAATGAGTGAACGGAGTGTACTATATCTTATAAAACCGGGCGAACTTACGCTTAAAGGCGGCAACCGTGAAAGTTTTTTTAAAATTTTGCTGCGAAATCTTGCCGTAACACTGCGTGGTACCGGAGCGTCTATAACAAGAACCGAGGGGCGCATTTATGTGAACTGTCCGCCCGAAACGGAGGGTTTATGCGAGGGCGCTCTTTCACGTCTTGCCGGAATTTCGGGCTGGGCAAAGGCGCGTAAAAGCGAAAAGTCGGTGGACGCGGTGATGTCCGCCGCTGTGGAAGAGGCGCTTGCCTGCCGCGGAGCCCGTTCTTTCAAGGTGGAGGCGCGACGGACGGATAAGAGTTTTCCGCTCAATTCGTACGAAATCGCGGTTATGGCCGGCGAGCGTATTCTGAACGCCGTCCCTTCATTTGTGGTGGATGTTCATTCGCCTGAAATTACAATAAAAATTGAGATACGTGAACGCGCCTACATATACGGCAGGGAACATAAGGGTCTGCGCGGTCTGCCGGCAGGCGTTTCGGGACGCGGTATGCTATTGCTGTCCGGCGGCATAGATTCCCCTGTCGCCGGATACCTAGCGGCGTTGCGCGGCATGAGAATTTTTGCCGTTTACTTTCACGCATACCCGTATACGCCGGACGAGGCGCGTCAAAAGGCGGCGCGTCTTGCGGAAATCGTAGGCGCTTACGCTATGGGTGTAAAGCTAAACGTAGTGTCTTTTACCAAAGTGGAACAGCGTATCAAAGAGGCGGCTCCGCAGGAATGGTCAACCGTGCTGCTGCGTATGGCGATGATGGACTGCGCGTCGTCCCTCGCGTTAAGGCGGCGCTGCAAGTGTCTTATAACCGGGGAAAGTCTTGGACAGGTAGCCAGTCAAACTATAGAAAATATAGCCTGCGCCGAAAGTCGCGCCCGTCTGCCCGTACTGCGTCCGCTGATTGCTTTCGATAAAGAGGATATTATAAAAAAAGCTGTGGAAATCGGCTCTTATGAAACGTCAATTTTACCGTATCAGGATTGCTGCGCCCTTTTTAGTCCGGCCCACCCTGTAATACACGCGCATCTGAACGAGGCTTCCGAATTGTACGACACTCTTGATTTGGAGCCGCTGATAAGCGAGGCTCTGCGCGAGCTTACTAAAGAGGGATAGGGGGAGGTCTCCCCCCGCGCCCGCACCCCCAGTGAAGCTGGGGAACGTTGCGGGCTACCCCCTCTGCGGGGGACACCCCCGCAACGCCCCCGTCCTAATGCCGCAACCGCCGCTACGCGGCAAGCAGGCGCTTATAGCGGGGGGGGGGGGGGTGGTAATTATAATCTTTTCACAATTAAGCACACATCGGATAACGCATAAATCGCTGTACGATAATAAATTGCGCGCTGCCGGCATATAAACGCGCCCGTATATTCCCTACCACCCCCCTCCCCGCAAAATGCGGAACGCGCAAAAATTACGGCAGGCTGTTAAACCCCGTTTTCGAACAACCGGATTTAAGCGCCTTAATACCGATACAACTGCCAACCGCGCGTTCATGTCCCACAAAGCCGCCATGTACAGGTTTATTTACGATTCGAACCATGCCGTTTATATAAAGCGCGAGCGCGCTTGACCCGCCGCCGTCCATCAAGATACCGTCCCGCGCCCCTAGAGCGCTTAGAAGCAAAGCTGTCTCACGTTCTGTCGCGCCGATACTTCCAATACGACGCCCGTCTATAACCAGCAGGTACAGCGTAAAACCATCACCGGACACGGCGGCGGCGCTTCGCGGATGCCGCGGTGACGGTGCCGCACCGCGTAAAGTCAAAGCGCCGTCTTCCAACACGGTATAAAAACCGCCTACCGCATGACGGATGTTTTCAAGCCTATCATTCTGTGAAAGCACGGCGGCGTGTCCGTCATTATAGAATATTAATGCGTCATAACGCGGGTCCGGAGGACTGACAACCCTTCCTTTCGATATGAATACGCCGCTTAAAATTCTCTGTTCGCCCGTCTTCGCTGATACGGGAGAAAACGGTCCGGCGTTTATCGCGGCAAGACAACTGTATTGAGTCGCAAAACCGCTCACGTTAACAGAGCTAAGGCTTTTTCCATTCCCTTCCGGTTCGTTTACGATTATTTCGAGATTTTCATCCGCTAAATTTACACGTAGCGCCCAAAATTCTATGTACGGGGTTTTAATTCTTCCGGCGCTAATATCTAGTCCCGGGTATAATTTCTGCCATTGCGGTGTAATATCATCAATTTGACCGTATATAACGTGATTGATTCCATACTGACGCGGGATTGAGGCGCAGGAGAAAACAAAAATCAGCGGGATTGCCGCAATAAATACCGCCGTAAAATACGCGGCGGTTTTATTTTTACGGGGACGGGAGCGCATCAAATCCATGTTCTTTTAAACGCTGAATGATGTTTTTTTTATTAGAGCCGCTTGGAATACGAACGGAAACTGTCCAGTGATATTTACCGTCTATGGTACGCGATGAAAAGTAGGCATTAAACCCGGCCGATTTTAGACGTTCGACTTGTAGCACCGCATTCTCTTTATCCTTGTAAATTCCTGTTTGCACTATGCGAGATCCGGTGTAACTGAGCGGCGCGGGATTTGTTGACCGTACAGTTTGTCCGGAAGTAGTTGTAGTAATAGATGCCGCCGCAGTCTGCCGCGACGTTTTGACGGGCGATTGTAATACATTCGATTCTGAACTTTCTACCGCGCCAAATTTTCCCCTGCCGGGGAATAAAAGCCAATTAGCGGATGGAAGAGTAGAAACACGCGGCACACTGCCTCCGCCAATAGAATACGCTTCGGGGCTGTTTGGAAATTCGCCCAGCAGTTTTGTTTTGTAGCCTTCATTTCCGCTAACTTGCCACAAGGTATAGTAAATGGCGGGACGAAATTCAACATATTCTTTGTCGTTTACAATGGCGTCCAACTGAGAGGTGTTTCCATTTTGAAACGCTTCTATTTGTCCTTTTAGGTATAGCGTCCGTTTATATATATTTTTATCGTCGCGGACGGTCAAAAGCAGTAATTTTACAACGGCCTCCGACTTGTCCCATTCCCCCATCGCGACATAACATTCCGCGCTTTCCAGAAGAGCCGTATCGTCACGTTTTTCAGCAACGGCATAAGCCGCGCTTTCCCATGCGGATGCCGCCCCCTCAATATCGCCCGACAGATACAAGATTTTCGCAAGTTTTATGTACGAATCGTGCCGTTCCTGCTCATTAATAGACGCCGTCGTCAATTTTGCTATTTCCGCCTGAATCGCATCCGCAAGAAAAGACGCGCCGGCTCCAAACGAGAGCGGTGCCGCGATTAAAACCGCGCATAGCCCCACGGCAAAAAATATGTTTTTTTTTGATAGATTCATAATTTCCGCGTAGACTCTCCCTTATCTAAATTATCGGCATTTTTATAAAATTTTCTCGCCTTTACCGCTTTTATAAAGATGCCCTTAACCTAATCATTTATGATTGGACTTGTTCAATAAGCCGCTTGCTTATCAAGCAAGTTTTTAACGCTTGTTGGCCGAGCCATGCTTGGCTTGGCTTGGCTTGGCTTGCAAAAAGTGAGAATCCGTGTTCAAAAACGTTTAAGTAACGTATGGTCTGCGAAATCATAAACATATTTTCCTCATGCTCTGTTTTAATCTCATAATCCTTTGATAAGCTGCGATTCGCCCGACTAAAAGCCCGTTCAACTCCCCGGCGCAACGTAAGTACTTCAAACTCCGCTTTTATACGCTTTGTAATATCTACCCCAACCCCGAGTTGCTCTAAAGCCCCTTCTTCAAAGGATTTCCTATACCCCTCGTCACCGCAAAACCTTTGAATACTCATATATTTCGCATACGCCTTCTTTGCCGGATTTATCCTTGATTTTGTGTCATGTATGTTCGCGACATGAACCGAAACGGCAAGAAGATTGCCCGTTATGCCCGCTACTATATGCCGTTTACGTCCTTTGACTTTTTTTCCGCCCTGGTTCTTACTCTTTTCAATATTATCCGGACTGGCAACCGGATTATCATGGCTGTGTTATTATAGAGCTTTACAAATCGGAGAAGCACCAAAAGTTATACCGATAGATAAATTTAGTTTGGTTATTGGAATGGGATTAGCATTTATTCGCAGTGGGGTCTAATACCCCGCCCTTTAGGGCGGTTCGAGTTGGTAACGCCAAATAAAAAATGGTAGTAGACCCCACAGTTAAATAATTTCCTTACCCGATCGAACCACGTAAATAATTTCAAC
>JAITDS010000024.1 GCA_031282435.1 Spirochaetaceae bacterium | reverse complement strand
CTTCCCCCCGTACTCGTAATACAGCGTCTTCTCTCCGCTTTCTCCGGGCTTTAATCCTTTAAAACACCCCAATACGTTCACACTCCTAACGCGCCGGTTATATACATGGAACCGTTTCGTCCCGAACCGGAACAGAAACCCGCTATTCCTTCCCAAAAGGTATTCTATCCCCTCTTTGCTACAGTACGCCCGGTCCCCGATTACTATATCCCCCTCCCCAAAACTCTTGAAGTTGCTGACTTTCTCCCCCTCCTCCGTCGCCGTCTCCTTCATCCCAAGGTCAAACAGCCCTATCGCGTAATGTGGCTGGTAATCGGCCTTGTCGCTCCCGTGTACAGGCTCGTCACTTGCGTCCGCCAAATATACTTTCCGGTTCCCTAACCGTTCGGGCGGTTCCGCTATCGCTTTGTTGTTCCGGTAGACGTGTTCGCACAGCCACCCAAGTCGTTCCCCGCATTTCTGAAACCGCGTGAATACCGCTTTCTTGCTCATCGAACAGGCGGCGGTAAGATTTAACAGCGCCGCCGTCCCGCTAAAGGATTTCCCTTCGGTCAGGTATAAGAATACCGGCCGCAACAAATCAACCGCGTTCTTGATTTCCCGTCCCCGCGCTAACGCACCAAGCTCTTTTGCCTTGGCTTCCCACCCTTCGGGCCTGACAGACAATAATTTCTCGAAACTTGTTTTCCCCTCTTCCAGGCCTTGAAGTTTCTCATGTTTCTAATGCTTTGTAAAGTAAACGCATATGGGTATAATACCCCGCCCTTTAGGGCGGTTCGAGCCGGCAACGCCAACAAAAATTTGGTAGTAGACCCCACAGTTCAATAACTTCCTTACAGAACGACCCTCGTCAAAACAGGCAACGCTTACGAGATACCTCGCCCTTTAGGGCGAGGAGGTTCATTTAGAACGGTCTTTCCGCAAGGTACTTGTTTTCTTTCCAGACGCGCTCAACGTGGGCCTTTGATTTAGCCAAAAGTTCGTCCGCGCGGGCGGCGCTTACCGCTTTTAGGCTCTTGAAGCGGACTTCTTTGTACATGAAGTCCTCAAGCGGCGTGCTAGGCTCTTTTGAATCAAGCTGGAACGGGTTTTTGCCTTGTGCCTTGAGCGAAGGATCGTAACGGTACAACGGCCAAAGTCCGCAGGTAACGGCGGCCTTTTGTTGTTCAAGTCCCTTAGACATATCGATTCCGTGGTTAATGCAGTGGGAGTACGCGATGATGATTGAAGTCCCCGGATACGCTTCCGCCTCGCGGAAAGCCTTTATGGCCTGATTCATGTTTGCGCCCATGCTGATACTGGCCACATACACATAGCCGTAACTCATCGCCATAGCGCCCAAATTCTTCTTCGATATATCTTTACCGGCTGCGGCGAATTTCGCTATAGCGCCGATAGGCGTTGCTTTTGACATCTGCCCGCCGGTATTTGAGTATACTTCCGTATCCATTACAAGAACATTCACGTTGTGTCCGGAAGCAAGCACATGGTCAAGGCCGCCGTAACCTATATCGTATGCCCAGCCGTCTCCGCCAAGCACCCAAACGGAACGCTTGATGAAATGATCGGCAAGTGATAAAAGCTGCTTGGCTATAGGCTTTGATTCTTTGGCAAGAGCGGCCTTTAGCGCGTCAACGTTCTTACGCTGGGCTTCGATTGCGGCATCGTCATCCTGATTCGCGTTCAATACCGCGTCAATTTTTTCCGCGACCGCCTGAGATACACCTTCAGTCTTTGCCGCAACCGCCGCTTCGCGGGCGTATTCGGCAAGTTTATCGCTTGTAAGCCTCATGCCAAGGCCAAATTCGGCGGCATCTTCAAACAGGCTGTTTGACCATGCGGGGCCGCGCCCGTCGGCGCGTTTGGCGTAAGGAGTAGTCGGCAGGTTGGCGCCATAAATTGATGAACATCCGGTAGCGTTAGCGATAACAGCGCGATCGCCGAAAAGCTGGGAAAGTATCTTAATATAAGGCGTTTCGCCGCAACCGCCGCAGGCTCCGGAAAATTCAAACAACGGGCGTTTGAACGCCAGTCCTTTCACTGTTCCAAGGTTAATCTCACCGGCGGGGACTTCCGGCAATTTTTGAAAGAATTCCCAAACCTTCACCTGTTCCTCATGGTACGCGGCATCGTCGCTGTAAGACTTCCAGCTTAGAGCTTGAGGTTTTGAAGCGTCTTTGGACATTGGACAGGCATTTATGCAGACACCGCACTCCATACAGTCTTCCGCGGAAATTGCAAGCGTTGCTTTTTTGCCGTCCACAGGCTTGGGACGAATTGCGGCGCTTTGGAAGCCTGCCGGCGCTTTTTTAAGATCGTCATCGCTCAAATTTTTCATGCGTATACAAGCGTGTGAACACACCACGGAACACATACCGCACTGTATACAAACATCGGGATTCCAGCGCGGCACGCGCTCGGCTACGGCGCGTTTTTCATACTGGGCCGTGGCAGTTGGGAAAGCGCCGTCCTCCGGTATCTTTGACACCGGCAGTTTATCGCCTTCCTGTATCGACATAACGCCAAGTGTTTCCCTTATCCACGCGTCGTCAGCCGTGGCAAACGGCTTTTTCATGTGAATATTACCCTCAGTATGGGACGGGTATTTAACTTCCTGAACCGCCTGAAGTGAAGCGTCAACCGTTTTATAGTTGCTCTGAACAATTTCCGCGCCCTTCTTGCCGTAGCTTTTTTCGATGAATTTCTTCATGTATTTGACAGCCTCGTCTTCCGGCAACACGCCGGAAATCTTAAAATAGGCCGCCTGCATTACCGTGTTTATTCTGTTGCCCATTCCTGTTGCGCGGGCAATTTCCGCCGCGTTAATGACGTAAAACTTTAACTTTTTGTCTATGATGCGTTTTTGCGCCTCTACCGGTATATGCTTCCACACATCCGCCGCGCTGAAGGGGCTGTTAAGCAGAAATGTGCCGCCGTCTTTCGCGTTGGCAAGCATATCGAAGGTTTCCATGTAACTGAATTTATGACAGGCCAAAAAATCCGCCTTTGTGATAAGGTATGGGCGGCGAATGGCTTTCTTGCCGAAACGGAGGTGCGATACGGTGAAACCGCCGGACTTCTTTGAATCGTACGAAAAATAAGCCTGCGCGTTAAGATCCGGTCTCGCGTCACCTATTATTTTTATCGAATTCTTGTTTGCGCCAACCGTTCCGTCGCTTCCAATTCCGTAGAACATAGCTTCGTTCATACCCTCGTCCGCAAGCGTAAAATTCTCGTCATAGCTAAGGCTTTCGCCAAGCACATCGTCATTTATGCCAATGACGAAATTGCGCTTTTGCTTACCCGCGAGGTTGTCAAAAACAGCCTTGGCCATAGCGGGCGTAAACTCTTTTGAACCAAGCCCGTAACGGCCGTTTATGATAACGGGGAACTGATGTTTCCAAGGCGCTTCGCCGTTTTGTGTAATTAAGCCGCAGGCCGCCACCACATCTTCGTAGAGCGGTTCGCCGAGTGAACCCGGTTCCTTTGTCCGGTCAAGGACGGCTATGGATTTAAGAGTCGAGGGCAGGGTCTTAACGAATAATTTTGCGTCAAACGGACGGTACAAGCGAACTTTTAGGACGCCAACTTTTTCTCCCTTCCCCTGTAAGTATTCAACCGTTTCTTCACAAGTTTCCGCGCCGGAACCCATGATGACAATAACGCGCTCGGCGTCTTTCGCTCCAAAGTAATCAAACAGATGATATGAACGTCCGGTCAATTTGGCAAACTTGTCCATCTCGGCCTGAACGATTTCCGGTGTCTTTAAATAATATTTATTCACGCCCTCGCGTCCCTGAAAGTACACGTCGGGATTCTGTGCCGTGCCGCGTATAAACGGCTTTTCCGGAGTAAGACCGCGCAGGCGGTGTTCACGAACTAATTCGTCATCAATCAATTGCCGCAGCGTGTCAAAACTTACTTCCTCAATTTTTTGGAGTTCGTGAGACGTGCGAAAACCGTCAAAAAAGTGAAGGAAGGGAACGCGGGCGCGTAATGTTGCCGCGTGGGATATGGCGGCAAGGTCCATAGCTTCCTGAACGCTGTTTGAAGCGAGCATCGCCCAGCCGGTCTGACGACAGGCCATTACATCCTGATGGTCGCCGAATATGGAAAGGCTGGAAGCGGCAAGCGCCCGGGCCGCAATATGGAACACGACAGATGTAAGCTCTCCCGCGATCTTGTACATATTGGGTATCATCAGCAACAGGCCCTGAGACGCTGTAAAAGTAGAAGACAACGCTCCGGTTGTCAACGCCCCGTGAACCGCGCCCGCCGCGCCTCCCTCGCTCTGCATCTCGTAAACTTGCGGGATAGTTCCCCACAAATTTCTTTTTCCTTGCGCGGAGAGTTCATCGGAAACTTCGCCCATAGGACTGGACGGCGTAATCGGATAAATAGCGATTACTTCGCTGAGCGCGTGGGCAATTTGTCCCGCCGCCGTGTTTCCGTCAATCATAACCATTTTCTTGTCAGACATTATTATTCCTCAGTTTGTATATAGTGGATTTTTTTTCATTTTAAGAAAAATCCTTATTATTGGTCAAGGTCTTGCCGCGTTCTGATAACAAACAGGACGCTTTGCTTTGCTCTATCCGGGGATAACGTATGACAGAGAAACAGGTTGTTGCGGGCATCAGTTGTTGTTCCATTTTTACGCCTCCAAAAACCATGCCAAGCATATCACTTTTTCCTTTTTTTATATATTTTCGCCCTGGAACACGCCCTAGACAGTATATTCAAAATAGGTGACAATTAAATTGTTCGATAAGTTGCTGTCTTGTCGGGCAATAGGCTTGTTCAACGACTCGTTTGGTTGCCGGCTAACCTTCGGTTGTCTCGCAAGCCTTGCGGTTTTTGCGGCTTAAAAGGCCATTCGCTAAAGCCTTACAAAACCGCGTCTTTAGCGTAATTCGGAAACTGAAGTTTCCGAATTACGCTGATACAATAATTTTTAAGTCCGGCGGCGGAGAAATGGCGCAAATGCGCAAAAGCCAGATTCGCGTAATAGTAACATACCTTGTTTTCTATTCTTTGATAGTTTCCTTGATGTATGCCGTTGCGGGCATAATTTTAACAGCGATAAACAGAACGCCGTTCTTCATGTTTTTTAGACAAGAACGCGGCTACGGCTTAATGTTGCTACAATGCGCGTTGGGGCTGGCAATTTTATTTCTACCCGGAATACTCGAAAGAAGATGCAAAATCGTTATAGAAAATTATATTTATATTTTTTTTGTAATATTTTTATTTGCCGCTATTATACTGGGTGAAGTACACGATTTTTATTACCGTGTGCCGCATTGGGATACCCTTTTACACGCTTGCAGCGGCGTTATGCTTGGCGCCGTAGGCGTTTCGGTAATAGACATATTGAACAAAAGCAAAAATGTAAAGCTAAATTTAAGTGAAGGTTTTGTCGCTATATTCGCGTTTTTTTTCGCGGTGTCGCTCGGCGCGATTTGGGAAATATACGAATACTTAATTGATTTATTTTTAGGTTTTAATATGCAGCGTTACAGGGCTGAGGACGGGACACAGTTCTTAGGCCAGCTTGCGCTTTACGATACAATGAAAGATTTAATAGTTGATGTAATCGGCTCTCTGGTAATCTGCGTAATTGGATACGCCATGTTAAAAAACAAGAATAAACATATCTTAAAACTAATCCCGCCGGCGGAACGGATTTTTGAACACTCCTCCGGAGAAAGCCCGTTAAAGTCAAATTTGTCCTCCAAAACCGCGCGTAAAATACCGCATTGAAAAATTGTTAGCGCGGCGCTTACGCCACGGCAAAGCTCTTGGCCCCCGCCGCGGCGTAAGTGTCGGCGCTATCCTTTGTTTGTTGCCGACAAAAGGATATTACGCAAACTGTTGGCGCTTCCGCAATGGGACTGCACAATGAGTATTCCCTTACGCGCAGCCTCTTTTTTGGCCACCTTAACCATTTCGTGCGAGACCGGATTAGTAAAAATAATTATCAAGTCAGGACTTCCAATCAAACCTTCCAGATTACCTTTTGGCTGTGTAAAGATTTTCGCCTTGCAGGAAAATTCTTTACATATAGCTTTATAACGGCAAGCCATGCAATCATTCCCGCCAATGACAACAACATTCATAACGCCTCCTATTTTGCAAGCTGTTTGCCTAATTCATAGCATTTATCGCAGACGGTTTTGTCCGGCTCAAGTTGCGCGATAATACCTTCACCAACAACGTCAGCATCCAACTTTTTCATCCGGTCAACCCAATCCCGCATCCATTGACCGTCTCCCCAGTCGTACGAGCCAAACAATCCCAGCGCTTTGCCGCCGATTTCCTTTTTAGAAAGTTTAGCGATAAACGGCTCCATCTCCGATTCTTCCAACACTTCGTCGCCCATAGCCGGACTGCCAAACGCAAGCGCGTCCGCCGCCTCCACAAGCTCGCGGCTTGCTTCCCCGACAACTTTAAACGTAACTTCCGCGCCGCCGTCCTCCGCGCCTTTAGCGATTTGTTTTGCCATAGTTTCCGTATTTCCGCTCCCGCTCCAATACACTATTAAAACTTTTTTCATAAATCCTCCGAGTTATTTTTAGCCTTAGCTAACTTATGTTAGAACTTATTAACAAAAGGGTCAAGGTGTCGAATTGCGTAATGCAAAAATCTTGTTCATGAGAAGGTGGCGGGCAAAAAATATTGTCTGCCTGTTCCTTTTCGCTATAATTCGTTTACTGGCAATACCTTAGCATACACCTTTACTAGGAACTTCATACTTTTCACCCGCTGCCGGAAAATGTTACCCGTCAGATGAGGGAGTTTTATGGGGAAGGATGATAGTTGAAAGAAATACTCTTTTCATTTTGGGCGCATTTTCACGCCGCTTTAGCGGCGCGAAAACCGCGCTTTCCGCTATTATGAAAACGCTCATGCGTTTTCATACCGCTTCAATCGCTTGCGCGAGTCAAAACCGCACGGCGGTTTTGATTTTTCTATCTGAGACCGGAGTTGCTCGTTTTAAGTTTTCGAGAATAGTTTTATAACGTCTCTGGCAAGTTCGTCTATCACGGTATCAGAATGTTCTTTTAATTCTATCTTTTTCGCCTCTATGAGGGCGGTGATACCGGGCAGAAGCGCGGCGGTATCGTCAATTTTCCGTATTTCTGACGGCATAAGCAGTTCGTAAGCCTCCATATTCAGGGCGCAGGCTATACTGGACAGCGTTTTATCGCTTACCCAACTACGTCGGCGCTCTATGTCAACAACATAAGAAAGTGAAATATTGGCGTTTTCGGCGAGTCCGGATTGCGTAAGACGCAGTGTTTTCCGTGCGGTTTTTACGTTTTGCGCAAGAATAACCCTTAAATCATCGCTAAAAGTACACACAATAAAAACTTACACTATTACCACAAGTTTACTAAATTGTGGCATTGACATAATTCTTTAACTTGTGTTATTATCATAGACGATTTTATTTGGAGGGTTTCAATGTGAAACAAAAGTTCTATTCAATGGCAATACCGGCGTTAGTTTGCGCTGGTATCATTTCAGCTTGCGCGACAAAACCGGATGTCTATAAAAAAATTGACAGCGCGGTGGGAACCGCGGAGTTTGATAAGGCGATAGCGGAAATAGATGCGGCCCAATCCGTACCGGAAGGAAAGGAAAAACCCAAAAATCCGATTTATCCCGAAAAAAATACGATTCTGTTGAATCTTGACAGGGGTATGCTCGAACATTACGCGGGCAGGTACGGGGATTCTTACAATGACCTTACTCTGGCGGAACAGAATATTAGTGCGGCCTATACAAAAAGCATAAGTCAGGACGCTTCGTCTTATGTGGCCAACGACAATGTAAAGGATTACGCGGGCGAGGATTACGAGGATGTTTATGTAAACATCTTTAACGCGCTCAATTCGTATCATCTTGATAACGGGCAGGCTTTGGCTCTGATGAACGCTTTAACGGCTCAGGGCGGTAAATTGCAGGTTCTGGCGGAAAAGTATTCGCAAGACGGGTCGAAAGTAGAGGAATTCTTTGAAACCGTACTAAAAGCGGGCGGCACGGTTTTTTCGTTTGGTACTATAGAGTGGCCCGGCACGGCGGAAGTTACGTTTACGAATTCCGCTCTGGCGCGGTATCTTTCCGCCGTGTTCTGTCTTGCGAATGGAAATAAGGATATGGCGCGGTACAATATGTTCGAGCTTCAAAACGCTTATAACACGCCGGTTTACAGCGGACTTAGCGTTCCCGCTTCGCTTGCGGTAACGGGCGAGCGCGGCAGTGAGACCGGCCCCCTGCTGGATATTCCGGCAGGCAAAGGACAGTTGAACGTGCTGGCGTTTGCGGGGCTTTCGCCGGTCAAAATTGAAAAAAAAGATGAGATGTTGTTTCCTTTCTTACTAAAGTACCCGGATTTGGCATCGGCTAGTGTGGACATTCCTTACCTGCAAGAGCGTCCGTCCGCTATAAATTCGGTAAGCGTTTCCGTGGAGGGCGCGGATCCGTTCAACCTTGATTTGCTGGAAGACCTTGGCGAGGTTTTAAGGGATACGTTCAACGGCCACCAATCGTCGATTTACTTAAAAACATTTACCCGCGTACTGGCTAAATATGTTGCGGCGTATATCGCGGCTGACGCTGCCGTAGAAGAGGCCCGCAACAAAAATATGCCTGAAATGGCCGTTATTGCCGCAGCGCGCGGTCCTGTGCTTGCCGCGAAGAAAGCTATTGAAGCAAGCGAGGCCGCCGACACGCGCTCGGCGCGTTACCTGCCCGCAAAGGCTTACATAGGCGCTATAGATTTGGATCCGGGGACTTATACGCTGTCAATAAATTATGACGGAGGTGAAACCGTAACTAAAACCGTCGAAATAATAGCCGGTGAAATCAGCCTTGTAGAGGCCGCCTGCTTAAAATAAGCCCGCGCATTAATTCGCGGCAATGTAAAAGCGACTGTTCCAAAACCATTCGTTTTTGGAACAGTCTTTAACATTTAACATACAGAAATCTTTTTAATTTTGGAGTGTATCTATGAAAATTGCGAGAAAATTTACTTTTTTACCTGTTTTATTTATCGCGCTGTGCCTTGTGTTGGTAAACTGCGCATCGGGGCCGAAGGTTGCGCGGGTCAGTTCAGGGACGGCAACCGATTTGACCGGCGAATGGACCGGTTACGATGTTGATATAGTTTGCAATGACCTTATTAACCAATTTCTGGAATCGCCGCGAGTTGCCCAGTTTACGGCGCAAAACAAGCGTAAGCCTAGGATCATGGTTGGCGAATTCAGAAATGAGAACACAACGGGCGAGTATATTGATCCCAGCATAATCTCAAAGCGTATGCAAGTAGAGATTCTTAACAGCGGAAAGGCTGAATTTGTGGCCGATTCCGCATTATCGAAGAGATTACGAGAGGGAGCCGCCGACCAGCAAAACTGGGCCAGCGAGGCCAGCGCCGCGGCGCTGGCGGAAGAAACGGGAGCAGATTTTCTGCTCACCGGAGCGGTCAAAACAATAAGACAGCGTGCCGACAACCAGGAAGTGCGACAGTATTATGTTAACGCCGATGTCTCTAACTATACCACTCATATACTCATCTGGAGCGGTGAAAACAGCGAAATCAAAAAAGTGATAACAAAGCCAAAATATAAGCTGTAGAAGGGTATAGGAATGCCGTTAAAAACAATAGTTAAAATTAAAGCGTTCTGCCTGTCGCTGTTTTTGGCGGCTGGTACAGCCAACGCGCAGAGCGGCGCGCCGCTCTGGGTTAATGAGATGTACAAGGCGTTCAATGAAAGCGACTGGGTATGCGCTGTTGTACAGGGCGCTTCCAAGCAGGAAGCGGAGAGCGCCGCCGCCGCGTCGTTGGCGCGGGCTTTTAACGTGGACGTTAAAAGCGTAAGCAACGTGATGCAAAGTTTTTCGCAATCGCAAACAAGTTTTTCGCAGGATAAAAGCTTAAAACAGCAGGTTGATACAAGCTCCGATGTCGCGGGCTTGATGGGCGTAATTACCGATTTTTGGACAGCGCCGGACGGCACCTGTTACGCGATCGCGCGGATGAACCGCAAAGAGGGCGCTACGACGTATTCACCCATAATAAAACAGTACAGCAGTACAATAGAAACTCTGCTAGAGGATGCGGCCGCCGCGCCGGGCACATTTGCGGCTTACGAGGCGCTTGCCTTTGCCTCCAATCTGGCTACACTTAACGATAACTATCTGAATATACTTTCCGTGCTTAACAACAGCGCAAGACAGTCGATTAAAATTTCTTACGGCGGAGCCGCCGCGGTAAGAAATCTGATGCAAAAAGCCGCGTCTGAAATAGTGATTTACGTTGAAGTAAGCGGCGACGAAGCAGGCAACATCGCAAAGGCGTTTGCCAGCGTTTTTAGCAAACGTAAATTCAAAACAAGTTCTGTCCCGTACCGCGCTACTTATACTCTGTCCGCCGAATTTTCACTGGAGAATAAAGAAGAAGCGCCCGGAAACACTCACCGCGTCCGTTATCTGATAAATGCCGTATTGCAGGACAGCGACGGGGAGGAATTACTTTCGTTCACGGAAAATAAGCGCGTTACCAGTACAACGCAATCGAATGCAGATATCCGCGCCGTCCGCGACGCTGAAAAATCTATCACGGGAACCGGCTTTGCAAAAAACTTTGACGAATATCTTGCTTCGTTATTGGGCAAATGAAGCCCTGCGGCGGAGCGTGTCGTTTTGACACTCCGCCGTTGTTTTGGGTAATGGTCTATGCGCGAGGCTGAAATCTCGTTGTTGAGAGACTGTCCAATTAAAAAGATAAGTATTGTTTTGTATGAAATAGGAGAAATATTATGACCAAGCTTGGCGGATTGTATGCCGGCCAAATAACACCGGTAGAAATGTGGAAATTGAGAACTTCGAGATTGATATGTCAAATTTAGATGATAATTCACCTTCTCAAACAGAAAACGAGCTTGAAGAACGTTATAACTATCTATGTGAAAATGATCGTATTTACAGAGCGTTAAAATTCAAAAAACGTAAGGGGTTTTTCAGGCATATTTTACCCGCGTTATGGATAATGACATTAGGATTTTATGGTTTACTGGCGTTTACTTTTATGTGTGTCTTAACTTTAATCGTAACTTTAATACCTCCGATAAACAGAGTAATTTTCTTATTGCTTTTTTATCTAATCCCGATTGCGTTATTGGTATTTGGAATTACAAAAAGAGTAAAGTACATAAAAGAAAAAAAACTGTGGAAAGAATGTACCGATTCAGGAAAAAAAGATATTAAAGAAGTATTCAAAGAATTTCAGGAGATTGAAAAAGAATATCTGGGAATATAGTTGCCTCATTGGGTACACCATTCAGGTAACTATATCTTGACAGCGATGAACAAGGAGCAAAATTAATTTGCCCATGGGTTTAACGGCCGGCTTGCTTCACTCCTGAAATAGCAGAGGAATGTTTAAAGGGCGGCGTTTGATAATTTTTGGTTTGAATAGGCCCGTAGGGCTTGTTAAATAAAAAAGCTGAAAACAGCGAGGAGTTAGAATTATGCAAATATTAAAATCGGTAAAGGCAATGGTAATAGTATCAATTATAGTTTTTGGTACACTTGCCGGGTGCGCTTCAGGGCCGAAGGTAATGGTCGTGGAAATGGAAAACAAGGGGACTGCTATGAACGTCCCTACTCCGGATTGGATAAAAACCTTTTTGTCCAGTGGTATTTCTGCTGTCCAATCTCAGTTCAAGGATAGATATTGCATCATTGGTCAAGAAACAGGGGTAAACAAGCAGTTTGTTCTTGCATGGGCTGATAACTTTAGCGCCCAGCAACAGATTGGGGCTATGCTGCGAACAAATATTGCGTCCAAATATCAGGCGGCAGTAGATGGAACCGCTCAATCATCCGGCGGGGCTGGTTCTTCCGGCGCCGCAGGTACAGGTTCAGGGGATTATAAGCAAGCAATGGACAACTCTATCAATGCGGTAGTGAACGTAAGTTATTCGGGAGCGCAACGGGAAGCGGATTGGTGGATTCTCACCCGCCGCTATGATCCGGATCAGAAAGACGTATATACCGATGAGTATACTGCCTATGTGCTGTATACAATTCCTAAGGCGGAACTAAACCGGCAGATTGCCGCCGCTCTGGAAACCAGCGTAAGCAGGGATTCAGTCCTCTATGATGTTACCATTGCCTTAGCTAATGATATTTTGCGTAACGGGGTAGATTACCTGGGCGAGGGTAATAGTACCGTTATAAATTAAAACCGATTCTTCGGAGGATGGACTTGTTCAAGAACCGGGTTGGTCCCCGGCTAACCTATGGTTAGCTTGCAAGCCTTGCAAAATGCGCGGCATTTTGCATTTTTTAATTTTAGTTGTTTGTAAACTGAAGTTTCCAAACAACTCTAATATATCCCGCGATTGGGATTTCTATCGAGGAGTTAGAATATGAAAGCATTAAAACCGGTAAAGGCAATTGTAATAGTATCAATTATGGTTTTTGGTACACTTGCCGGATGCGCTTCAGGTCCAAAGGTAATGGTCGTGGAGATGGAAAACAAGGGGACTGCTATGAACGTCCCTACTCCGGATTGGGTAAAAACTTATCTGTCCAGTGGTATTTCTGCTGTCCAATCTCAGTTCAAGGATAGATACTGCATCATTGGTAGTGAAACAGGGATAAACAAGCAGTTTGTTCTTGCATGGGCTGATAACTTTAGCGCCCAGCAACAGATTGGGGCTATGCTGCGGACAAATATTGAGTCGGAATATCAGGCGAAAGTAGACGCAGCCGCTCAATCATCCGGCGGGGCTGGTTCTTCCGGCGCCGCTGGCACAGGTTCAGGGGATTATAAGCAAGAAATTGACAACTCTATCAATGCGGTAGTGAACGTAAGCTATTCGGGAGCGCAACGGGAAGCGGATTGGTGGATTCTCACCCGCCGCTATGATCCGGATCAGAAAGACGTATATACCGATGAGTATACGTCGTATGTGCTGTATACAATTCCTAAGGCGGAACTAAACCGGCAGATTGCCGCCGCTCTGGAAACCAGCGTAAGCAGGGATTCAGAGCTCTATGGTATTACCATTGCCTTAGCTAAAGATATTTTGCTTAACGGGGTAGGTTATCTGTCCCCGCAGATTCAAAACGATAACGCCGCTATCCCCACAGATAAACAAACGAGCGGCGGAACATCGGTACAGACGAGTGGCGAAACATCAGTAGAGTATGAAAGTTTCACCGCGCTGAGGACACTTGATTCCAGATCCAGCGGCAAAGCTGTTTTTACACCGGACAGTAAAGCTATTCTCGCGTATGGCCAGACCGGTATTCAGGGTTATATTAAATTATGGGATGTAGAAACCGGTGAAGCAATAAGAACTATTCGTGAGGCCACAGGGTTTTCCAATATTGCCATCAGCCCCGACGGAAAAAGATTCGTTACTTCTCCTCCTATTGGCAATGTAATACTTCTCTGGGATTTTGCGACAGGCGCGTACCGGGAATGTAGAGGTCATACAGATAGTGGTGTAATTAATAAGGTAACGTCGCTTGCCTTTAGCCCGGACGGAAATTACTTTATCTCCGGTTCTTCCGATAAGACAATCAAGATTTGGAACGCGGACACAGGAGAGGAAATCAGGACATTGACAGGGCATACCGGAACAGGAGATACGGGCATTGTATTATCTGTAAGCTATAGTCCGGACGGACGGCAAATTGTATCCTGCTCTAATGATAAAACTATAAAGTTTTGGGATGTTTCAAGCGGGAACGTAATTCAAACTATTTCCGCTAATTGTTCTGAAGTTTCTTATTGCCCGGACGGGCGTAAAATTGCGGCTGTGGAAGGAAGTAAGATACATATATTCGACAGCCAGAACGGACAGGAACTCTTTACCTTGTCCGGACACAGGAGCGGCATACGGGAAATCTCCTTTAGCCCTGACGGGAGCAGGTTATTGTCAGGCGAAGCCGGCAGTGGCAGTAATATAATAGTCTGGAATATGTCTAATGGATGGGAGATAGGGCGCTTGAATTCGAAAGATACCAGTTCCGGAATTAGCTCCCTTGTTATTAGCAATGACGGGAAATATTTTGCTATTAGTGGAGCGCATATTACTATTTGGGGAGAAGAATGAAGCACCTAGCGGCAAGCGCGCCTAATGTCGAAGGCCGGCGTTTGCGCGCAAACAAGCTTGTGGCGAGGTGTTAAACCCCGCTGCGAATAAGGGCTTAATCAACAAGTAGTTACTAACATTCAAAATACTGATGGATAACAATAAGGCGATGCCGCAGGCGGAATGCGGCATCTACGCCAAAATTATAGAGCGGATATATTGGACTTGTTCGCCAACCTGATTGGTTGCCGCCCAAGTCGTTTTTTAAGCGGAAATTGGCCAAGCCAAGCATGGCCGCCATGCTTGGCTTGCGAAAACTGAAGTTTCCGAACAACTCTATTGATAACGATGTAATCAATAGTTAATTGGGCCAACCGAAATTTTGTCCGGCAAGCGCTTTTGCTTGCTGCCGGCGCAATTTCGTCTTTTCATCTCTTTTCTCCTAGGCTGCTAAAACAAATTGTTTTAGCAGCCATTTTTTTTGCGCCGCCCGAACAGTTAAGCAGATTGAGTTTGCACTCTGCGCAAACTATGCAAAATCAAAAACGCTTTAGCGTTTTTGATTCACGCGCAAGGGATAGAAGCGGAATTAAACAGGACGGCGCTTGCGCCGTCCTGTTTAATTGGAGCGGATAGCCCGGTTTCCAGCGCTTTCGCGCTGGAAATGCGCCCAAATTTTGATTGTCAGATTTAACCGTAACACCTGTTAGTTACGGCCTCTTTTCGTTGTAAAGGGCAAGGCAGGAAACCCGCTGGCGGGATGCGTCCGGCACGATTCGAACGTGTGACCTACGGATTCGAAGTCCGTTGCTCTATCCGGCTGAGCTACGGACGCGGCAGTGTGAAAGATGTATACGCTAAATATAATTTTTTTAGATGTCCGCTGTCTAGTCCCAAAACAATTTGACGGTTATAATTACAGCATGAATATCCGCATGGCCGGAGTTGATTATACTAAGGCCGGAGTTATGGAGCGTGAGCTTTTTACTTTTACCGCGGCAGCGCGTGAAGCCGCGTTGAACAGCGCTCATGAACGGTACAAGGAATGTGGTTTTGTGATTATAGCGACGTGCAACCGTACCGAACTTTGGGTTTGCGCGGAAAACGGGGACTGTCCGGCTCCGGATAGGCTTCTTTGCGAATTAAAGCATATTTCTTTTGATGAGTATAGGGGTCTTTTTATAAATCGCGCCGGTAAAGACGCGGTGGAGCATCTTTTTTATCTTGCGTGCGGGTTAAAATCGCGGATAACCGGTGAGAATCAGATACTTTCTCAAATAAAAGACGCTGTTGAAGCGGCGCGGAATTACGCGCTTCCTGTTTTATGGCGTTTGTTTCAAAGTGTCGTAAGCTCGGCGAAGCGTGTTAAAACCGAGACCGGAATTACGCGCGCCGATGTTTCTATAGCGTCCGCCGCGCTGGACTTTATCAAGGCTAAGGGTTTTGATATACGCGGCGCGTCCTGCCTTGTAATCGGAAGCGGCGTTATAGGCCGTTTGTGCGCGGAGTTGTTTGAAAAGGCCGGCGCGGATATTACAATGACGTTGCGCCAGCATAAAAACGGCAAGACTTTGCTAAACAAAAATTTTCGCGTGATAGATTATGATGACCGTTATTCGCTGCTTCAGAATTATAAAATCGTGATAAGCGCGACTGTAAGCCCTCATCATACGCTAACTTACGATGAAGTTTCGCGCTGTACAAGTTTTGACGGGAGTTTGACCGGGAGTTTGGGCGGGGCTGTTTTTTTAGACCTTGCCATGCCGCGCGATATTGACCCTGATATAAAAAAAATCAACGGCGTTACGCTTTTTGATATTGATGAAATAAACAATCCCGCTTATTCAGGGGTTTCGCGGGACTACCGCATAAACGAGCAGGTTAAAAAAATAATTGACGAGGAAACGGCTTCATTTATTGAATGGTATGAATTCCGTGAATATGTGGAAATAATAAAGGCTATAAGAAATGAGGCTGCCGCCGACTTAACGGAACGTGTTAGTACCGATATTAAAAACTGCGCGCGCGATAAAACGGCGGAAGAAAATTTGCGCCGCGCCGTAACGCGGTCTGCCGGAAAGGTTATGGATAAGCTCTTGTTTGGTTTGCGGGATAATCTTGATGAGGCGCTTTGGAAGGATTGTTTTGCGGCTCTGTTTAAGTCGTCTATTGCCGGAGCCGGAAGGCCGGGTATTTATGGCGCGGCGGCGTATAACGCGGGCTATAACACGTCAGTCATAGCGGGGGACGCGGCGGAGGAGGCTAAGGCGCGGGCATGAAACTGTATGTTGTGGGGATAGGGCCGGGAGACGTGAAGTATTTGAGCGACGAGGCTCGCGAGGCGCTTACGGTTTCCGCCGTGATTGCGGGTTATCCTTTGTACCTTGATTTAATACGGGACTTAATCTCCGGCAAGGAATGTTTTTCAACTCCTATGCGGAAGGAAAAGGAACGGTGTGTTTTTGCGCTTGAAAAGGCGGCTGGGGGTAAAACAACGGCGCTTGTTTGTTCCGGAGACGCGGGGGTTTACGGTATGGCGGCCTTGTGTCTTGAATTGTCGCCGGATTATCCTTCCGTTGAGATAATCGTAGTACCGGGTATTACGGCGGCTTTGTCGGGCGCGGCTTTGCTTGGCTCGCCTTTAACGAATGATTTTGCGGTTGTAAGCCTTTCCGACTTGCTTACGCCGTGGCATATTATTGAAAGGCGGCTTAACGCGGCGGCGGCGGGCGGTTTTGTCATTTGTTTATACAATCCTTCCAGCAAAAAACGCGCTTTTCATCTTTCAAAGGCTTGTTCAATCGTCCTGCGGGAACGTTCCGCCGAAACAGTCTGCGGGCTTGCGCGTAACATAGGGCGCGGCGGTGAAGAAACCGGCATCGTGAGTCTTGCCGTATTGCAGGGTATGGACATTGATATGTTTACGACTGTGTTTATCGGCAATGATGAGACGATTGTTATTAACGGGAAGATGGTAACCCGCCGCGGCTACAAATTTACGGCGGAAACAACAGGATGACGGTTTTTGTTTTTGCCGGTACGGGAGACGGCAGAAAATTTATTGTTTCGCTTTTAGAGCGGGCAAAAGAAAAACCGCTTGCTATTCATGTTTTTTGCGCTACGGAGTACGGTGCGGAACTTATAAAAAGAGAAACCGGCATAATCGAAGAAATTAAAGAAATTGACGGGGAAAATTTTGTTGTACACAGCGGAAGGCTGGGCGAGGATGAAATGCTGCAAGCCGCGAGTAACGAACGGCCCGATTATATAGTGGACTGCACCCATCCGTTTGCGGAAATTGTTACAAAAAATATAAAATCGGTCTGCGAAAATATGCGTATTCCGTATCTGCGTCTGCTTCGTGAAACCGCGCCGGCGCGGTTTTCTCCGCCGGATTCCTTCGTGAACGCGGCTGCGGCTACGGTTGCGGGCGCTGACGTTGGCGCGGATACAGGCAGGGCGGGAAACATAAACAAAAGTGAAAACGCGGTTACAGGCAATGGTGAAAACACGGCTATTCCCGTTTACTATGTTGACAGCGTGAAGGACGCGGCTTCTTTTTTAGAAGATAAAGAGGGCAAAATTCTATTAACCATAGGCTCAAAAGAACTGCGTTTTTTTTCCGGCGGCGCTTTCGCTTCCCGCGTTTATCCCCGCGTTCTGCCGTTTGACGAGAGTTTAAGGCTTTGCCGTGAGGCCGGAATCGCGGCTAAAAATATTATCGCCATGCAGGGGCCTTTTTCAGAAGCGCTTAACCGGGCGTTGATTCGTCAAATAAACGCGGCGTGGCTTGTAAGTAAGGAGACCGGCGTTGAAGGCGGTTTTGACGAGAAAATAAGCGCGGCGCTTAGTGAAAATTGTAACGCGCTTGTAATCCGTCCTCCGCAAAAAGAATCCGGTTTTGACGCGGAAACCATTATAAACACGATAATCGCATCTGTCGCATCTGAAAACTCCCGCCAGCCGGACAAAACTTGTCCGCCAAGCCCCGCCGCCTCAAATTCCGCTGAAACCGCTTTTGGAGAGAACCGGCAGGTTTATAAAAGTCCGGTAAGCATCATAAGGAAAAAACAATTTTTTCCGGTGTTTCAAAATGTAAGCGGAAAAAGATTTCTTATCGTGGGGGCGGGCGCGGTTGCCGGACGGCGATTGCGGGCTTTACTGCGTTTCGACTGTTTTATTGACGTTATAGCCGCTTCCGTGAGCGCGGAGGTAAATGGCGTTTGTGATGAGCTTTGTGACGAGCGTGTAAATCTGCGGATTGAGGAATACAAGCCCGGTATGTGCGACGCGGATTTTGTAATTGCAGCGACTAATGAGCGCGGCGTGAATAAAATGATAGGTGAAGAATGCAGGCAAAAAAATATTCCGGTATCTGTAGCCGATTGTAAAGAAGAATCAACGTTTTACTTTCCCGCGATAATCGCATCCGGCGCGTTGACCATTGGCGTAACGTCTGACGGTCTTGACCATAAGGCGGTGAGTTCCGCGTCTCGTAAAATACAATCGTTGTTTGACGATTTTTCTTCCGAGGGAGGAATTGGAGGTTGAGGGTGAATAAATTGCTTCGTATAGGCAGCCGTGAAAGCGCCCTTGCCGTTGTTCAGGCTGAAAGGGCGGCCAAAGAAATAGCGGGTTTTGATAAAACTATTGAGACCGAAATAATTACTATGAAGACCAGCGGCGATATGATTCTTGATAGACCGCTTGACGGGGCGGGGGGTAAAGGGCTTTTTATAAAAGAGCTTGACGCGGCTCTGCTTTCTAAAAATATAGACATCGCGGTTCATAGTCTTAAAGATATTCCGTCTTTTCTTGAACACGGGGTAGAGATAAAATCATTTTTGCGCCGCGATGACCCGCGTGACGTTCTTGTGCTTCCCGCCGGGGTTTCGGAGATAGATATGTCAAAGCCTATCGGCTGTTCCGGCGGCAGGCGGCGTATTCAATTACAAAAATTATTTCCGGCTTGTAAAGTAAAACCTGTGCGCGGCAATGTCTTAACGCGCCTTAAAAAATTGGACTCCGGTCTTGACGGCGAATACGGGGCTTTGGTTCTTGCCGCCGCATCGCTGATTCGTTTGGGTCTTTCCAACAGGATAAGCCGTTTTTTTAGTGTAGACGAGATTGTTCCGGCGGCTGGGCAGGGGATTATCGCGGTGTGCGCGTTGGACCTTCCGCAAACACAAACGGCGAAAGGTTTAACGGACGGAACATTGGAGGCGGCGCTTAACGCTGTTGACAACGCGGAAAGCCGGGCCGCGGCGCTGGCGGAGCGGGCTTTTGTTAGGACGCTTGACGGCGGATGCGGGTCGCCGGTGGCGGCTTACGCGGAAATTTCAGCATCTTCGATGACGATTCGAGCTTTTTACGCGGAAAACGAAGGTTCGTGTTTTGTCAGCGGAAGCATAAGCGGCTCCGTAGGTGATTGTGAAGAGTTGGGCGAGCGTCTTGCGGTAAATTTATTGTCCGGCTATTACGAAAAACTTAAAGTACGGAAAGGACGGGTTACGCTAATAGGGGCAGGACCGGGGGACGCGGGACTTTTTGGAATTAAAGCAAAACGCTATCTCGAAAACTCCGATGTCGTTTTGTATGACAATCTTGTAGGGCGGGGCATAATCGCTCAGATTCCGGAAAAAGCGGAAATAATTTATGTCGGGAAGAAGGCGGGGAATCATGCCTTGGAGCAGCGGGAAATAAATCTTTTGCTGTTAAAAGCGGCGCTGGCCGGAAAAAATGCGGCGCGCTTAAAGGGAGGCGATCCGTTTTTGTTCGGACGCGGCGGCGAGGAGCTTGAACTTTTACGCGAAGCCGGAGTTCCGTTTGAGGTAATACCGGGCGTAAGCTCGGCGCTTGCGGTTCCGGCATACGGCGGCATACCCGCGACCCACCGCGCTTTTTGCTCCCAAGTGCATATTGTTACGGCTCATATTAAAGACAACGGCGCGGGTATTGATTATGACGCGCTTGTAAAAAGCGGCGGTACTATAATTTTTTTGATGGGTGTGTCAACTCTCGAATCCATCTGTAAGGGTTTGCTGAAGGCGGGTATGCCGGAAACAACGCCCGCCGCGATAATTGAGCAGGGTTGTACCGCAAAACAAAAGAAAATTATCTCTACCGTAGCGGCTCTGTACGGCGAAGCCGACAGGGCGGGAATTAACGCGCCGGCTGTTACAATCGTAGGAGAAGTTTGCAAACTGGATTTTTCGTGGTTTGAAAAAAAACCTCTGTCAGGCTTGAGAATCGGGGTAACGCGGCCCGCTTCACGCTCCGCAAAACTTTCCGCCATGCTTGCGGATAAAGGCGCGGAAGTTATCGAAATTCCCGCCGTGCGGACAACGGCAATCGAAGATACTCCGCAACTCGAAAAGGTTTTTAATTCGGCTGGAAATTATTGCTATGCGTTTACTAGTCCGGCAGGCGTAGAGATTTTTTTTGACAAACTTCTAAAATACAAAAAAGATATACGCGATATTTGCGAATGTCGTTTTGCGGCCATAGGCGGCGCTACGGCCTCTGAATTGGCAAAGCGCGGGATTATCGCCGATATTGTTCCCAAAACATACAGCGGGAAAGAGCTGGGGCGTCTTTTGGCGGAAACTATAGTGAAAGATGACGATGCCGTCGTGATTCTTCCGCGTTCTAAAATCGCCGGAAGTGATATAACGGACGAACTTTCCGCCGCGGGAATTCGTTTTATCGACATTCCCGTATACGATACCGCCCCGCCCCCCGGACGCGGCGACCCCTATTTTATCAAGTTGCTGACGGAAGGACTTGACTGGCTTACGTTTACAAGCGCGTCTACCGTATCCGGTTTTGAATATACCGCGGGGAAAGAGGCGGCGGACGCTCTGCGTGAGCGCGGCGTAAAAGCCCTATGCATAGGAGAGCGGACGGCGGAAGCGGCGCGTTGCGCGGGTTTTGATACGCTTACCGCTAAAAACGCGGTGTTAGAAGATATGCTTGATTGTCTGTTGGAAGAGGTGAAAAATGGAAATACTTAAAAGGCCGCGCCGCCTTCGTTACAACAAAATATTGCGGGAAAGCGTTAGGGAGACGCGGATTTCGATTTCAAGTTTGATATACCCCGTATTTGTAAAAGAAGGGCGCAACATAAAAGAGGAAATAGCCTCTATGCCCGGACAGTACCGTATTAGTCCGGATAAACTTCCCGCGCTTTGCGACACCCTTCTTGAACGCGGCGTGAACAAAATCATTATTTTTGGTATACCGGAAAAAAAAGACGAGGCGGGCAGCGGCGCTTATTCGCCGGACGGCGTTGTTCAACAAGCCGTGCGTATCATTAAACAGAGCCGCGGCGAAATGTATTGTATTACCGACCTCTGTATGTGCGAGTACACGAACCACGGACACTGCGGAATACTCAAGTGCGGCGATGTTGACAACGACCTCACACTCGATTTTCTTGCCTCTATCGCGCTGTCTCAGGCCGCCGCCGGAGCGGACATGATAGCCCCAAGCGACATGATGGACGGCAGAGTACGCGCGATACGCATGGCGCTGGACTCTTACTCGTATCAACGCATCCCAATTATGGCTTACTCCGCGAAGTACGCATCCGCTTTTTACGGACCTTTTCGCAGCGCCGCGGATTCCGCGCCCGTTTCGGGAGACCGGAAAACTTATCAGATGGACTATCACAACAAAAAAGAAGCGCGAAAAGAAGTTTTGTTGGATATTAAAGAGGGCGCTGATATTGTAATGGTAAAACCCGCCCTGTCCTATCTCGATGTAATACAAGACGTATCACGCCTGTCCTCTGTTCCGGTGGCCGCTTACAGTGTTTCCGGCGAATATTCGATGATAAAGGCCGCCGCCGCCGTTCAATTTGTGGATGAGGCGGCAATAGTCTGCGAAACCGCCGCCTCAATCTTTCGCGCCGGAGCCGCTATGCTTATCAGCTATTTTACCCCCGAACTCGCGCTGTATATCAAAGAAGGGCGGATTGGATGAATACGAAGAACGCGAATAATATGATGAATACGAAAAATACAAATACTACAAAAAAAGCTAATTTTACAAGGTCAAAAGAATTGTTTGCGGAAGCGTCGCGCTTTATGCCCGGCGGCGTGAACAGCCCTGTACGCTCTTTCAAGGCCGTAGGCCGCGAGCCGGTATTCATCAAAAGGGCGGACGGCGCGTACTTGTTCGATGAAGACGGCAACAAGTATATAGATTATGTCGGCTCGTGGGGACCCGCGATACTTGGGCATAACAACACAGTGGTAAAAGACGCGCTACGCGCCGCGATGGAAAACGGCCTCAGTTTTGGGGCGGCTACGGAGGCGGAACTCACTATGGCAAAACTTTTGTGCGCCGCCGTTCCCTCGCTGGAGATGGTCAGGATGGTCAACTCCGGTACGGAGGCCGTCATGAGCGCCCTCCGCGCCGCTCGCGGCTTTACCGGACGCGATAAAATCATCAAATTCGCCGGATGCTATCACGGACACGCCGATGCCACGCTGGTAAAAGCGGGTTCCGGCCTGTTGAGCGGAGCGAGTCCGGACAGCGCCGGAGTTAGCGCGTCCACCGCCGCCGGTACGCTTGTCGCCGGATTTAATTCTTTAGACAGCGTAACGGCTTTGTTTGAACGGCACAAACAAAAAATCGCGGCTGTTATCGTAGAACCCGTACCCGCCAATATGGGGGTAGTCCTGCCGGAAAAAGGCTTTTTGGAAGGACTGCGCGATATATGTACGGCGGAAGGCGCTCTGCTGATTTTTGACGAGGTAATCACAGGTTTCCGGCTCGCTTTCGGCGGAGCGCAGGAATTATTCAACATAACCCCCGATTTAAGCTGTTTTGGCAAAATCATAGGGGCCGGACTTCCGGTAGGCGCTTACGGCGGAAGGCGGGAGGTGATGGAACTAATTTCTCCGCTAGGCCCCGTTTATCAGGCGGGAACTCTGTCCGGCAATCCGCTTGCTATGGCCGCCGGCATAGCCCAGCTTGGCTTTCTGCGCGACCACCCGGAACTGTACCGCCAGCTCGAAACTGAGGCGGGCAGATTGTTTTCCGGCCTCAATGAAATTATCCGCAAAAAAAAGGCGGCGGATGCCTGCGTCATAAACAGCATAGGTTCAATAGGCTCGATATTTTTTACCGGCGAAAACGTCCGTGATTTTACCTCCGCGCTCAAATCCGATACAAAGCGCTACGCCGCCTACTTTTCTTATATGCTCGACAACGGCGTATATGTCGCGCCCGCCCAGTTCGAAGCCCTCTTTGTCTCGGCCTCTCACGGCAAAAACGAAATTGATTTTACGCTGGAACGCGCCGATGAATTCCTTTGACCGGCCACCAGTGGCTTCCCCCCTTTGCCCTTTACAAGAAAGAGGGCGTTGACTCACGGGACATATTCTTAAATTCGATAATCAAAATTTAGGCACATTTTTGCCTGCCTGCGGCAGGCAAAAACCGCGCTTTTCGGGGCTGCGCTATCGCTCCGGCCACGCCGCCCCCTGCGGGGGCGGCGCGTCTGCTTCGCACCCCTACAATCGCTTGTGCGGCGCAACGCGCAGAGCGCGTTGCGCTTTCTAAGTTTGCGCGAAGCGCAAACTTAAGTAAAGCAGTTAAACGATCCAAATAAGCTAATTCTTTATCCTGTAAGGAATTATGAGTTAATATACGTTTGCCCCGGACAGCAGGCTAGAAATTCTTTCTCAAATAGTTATAATAAATCTATGGAAACAAGTATTGAAGCTTCGAGCGAGTTAAAAGCCGGATTGAAGGCGGAAACATCAGAAACCGTGAATGAAAAAAACACCGCCCGTTTTTTGGGTAGTGGCGGTCTGGATGTTTATGCTACACCCGCCATGATTGCTCTAATGGAAAAAGCCTGCGCCCGGTCGGTCGCGCCGTTTCTACCGGCAGGCGCTTCCACTGTCGGGACATATTTGGATGTCAAGCATATAGCGGCCAGTCCTCTTGGCGCTAAAATAAAGGCGGAAGGGACGCTATCCGGCATTGACGGAAGAAAACTTTTTTTCACGGTGCGCGCGTGGGACGACGCGGGTATGATAGGCGAAGGCTCACACGAGCGTTTTATAATTGATGACAAAAAATTTATGAAAAAGACCGAAGAAAAATTAGGCATTTAATTTTTTAGAGCCAGTGTTCAATAATTTTAAAAACAGCCGATATATATAGCATATAACAGAAAAAGGAGGCGTGTTTATGGGATACAGCACGGACTTAACGGATAAACAATGGGAAATGATAGAGCCTGTTTTTAGAAGTAATAAGGGGCGGCATCTAGTCAAACATTCCAGGCGGGATTTGACAAACGCCGTATTATATCTGGTTAAAACCGGCTGCCAATGGCGCTTGCTTCCAAAGGATTTTCCCCCGCATGACACGGTTTGGTCGTTCTACCGACGTGCCGTAAAGTCCGGCAAATGGGAAAAAGCGATGGACCTTTTGGTAAAAAAAACTCGCGAGGGGGCCGGACGTAAAGACTCTCCGGCTTATGGTATCATAGATTTGCAAAGCGTGAAGACGGCATTGGCTTGTGAACAGAGGGGTTTTGACGGCGGAAAAAAAAGTCAAAGGACGTAAACGGCATAATAGAGTTGTTCGGAAACTTCAGTTTTTGCAAGCCAAGCATGGCGGCCATGCATGGCTTGGCCAACTTCCGCTTAAAAACGACTTGGGCGACAACCAATCAGGTTGGCGAATAAGTCCAATGATTATGAAATTAAAACAGAGCATAAGGAAAATATGTTTATGATTTCGCGTTTCAGTACGTTACTTAAACCTTTTTGAACACAGGTTTTTAAATTTTAATGAACCTCCCCGCCGTAAGCGGCGGGGTATCTTGTTTGCGTTGCGGACTCTACGAGGTTCGATCGGGTAAGGAAATTTATCAATTGCGGGGTTTACTACCATTTTTTTGTTTGCCAAACCTGACTCGAACCGCCGCAAGCGGCGGGGTATTAACCCCCCACTGCGAATAAAAATGGCACAAACAGAAATTACGGCACCGGTTTCAATTTTTGATGATGTGGGGAAGCTCTGTAATTTCGGCTGGGCGCGCGGCCCGTTTTTTCATTATGACCGCAATTTACTATGGACGCCGGCGCGTTCAATCACAGAAACCGAGCGATATATTATTTTTTCTCCAACACATCTTTTTGCGTTTGAATTGTACGATGCGGGTATATTTGGACACATATCTATATGCGCTGTTTCTCTCCTTGATAAAACCATATCAAGCAAGTTTGAAAAACTACCCTTTCCCATGGGTATACTCGAATTACCAAATCAAAGCGAAGATACCGTTATAAAAAAAGTAGTTAAAGGCAGCCTGATGGAATTTATTTGTATTGAAAACGGCGGCAGAATAATTAAAATCGACTCGCCGCATTTGACCCATAACAATAGACTACGCGGCGAAGTAGTTTTAATAGCGCAGGAAGAAGCCCAGTCAATATCAACCCACTCCCAATGGCGGCGGCAAAAAGAACGCTTTCAACTTATACGCTGCTCCCCGTGCTATACTGTTGAAGGCGTTATGCAATTTGAAAATAAACCACATCTTTTTAATAAAGGACGGGCGTGGGGAATTTATGAATGGATACGCAATGTCCGTCCCAAAAAAGACATACATTATTGGGCTTCGGCCTGCGGTATGCATAAAGGACGGCAGATAGGTTTTAATGTGGGATACGGTTCAGCAGATTCCTCCGCAGGTACAGAGAATGCCTTTTTTGTAAACGGCGTTCTGCATAAACTCGATCAGGTTACATTTAAAATCTCGCCGTCAAATTGGCTTGAACCTTGGCATTTTACAAGCAATAATGAGCGCCTTGAAATGAATTTTGTTCCGATACAACGTAATTTTTATCAAAACAATTTTTTATTTTACTCGCTTCGTGTCCGGCAGTTTTTTGGATTTTTCTCCGGCAGAGTCGTATTGGATGATGGTGTCGCTATCAATTTTAACAACATCACCGGTTTCGCGGAAAGGCGCAAAACTAATAATTAAAACCATTTTCGAACATTTTCTTTTTTGGGAGATGGCGGGGTGGGGGGGGGGGGGCAAAGTCGGGCGCGGCGGCAGGCGCGCAATTTTAAATATTAGAGTTGTTCGGAAACCTCAAGTTTCCGCAAGCCAAGCATGGCTTGGCCAACTTCCGCTTAAAAACGCAAAACGCCAC
>JAITDS010000176.1 GCA_031282435.1 Spirochaetaceae bacterium | reverse complement strand
TGTTCAACAACCCGGTTGGTTGTCTCACAAGTCTTGTGGTTTTTCAGGCTTAAAGCCTTGCAAAACCACGTTTTTAATGGAAGTTGTTTGAAAACTTGAGGTTTTCAAACAACTCTAATATATTTTTAATCCGCTTAACAGCGGCTTGAATTTCAAGAAAATAGAGCGGACCGTTATTCAAACCAGTTACTCAACATCATTTTAGGGGAAACAAGAATGGATAAAAAATTCATCAGAGTGTATTTCTCAGGATATGTCGAGAAAGAAATTCCAAAAGGTGCTACTGAAGATGAAATCTATGAAATACGGCAGAATTTCTTTGATTTGACACCGGAAGATATCGGGAAATGTATGACAGAATATGATTGGAGAATTTATCCTGACGATTGTTGAAAGGCGATTTTGCGTTAAGCCGCCTTTTCATAGAATCTGCGCAGGGCAATGCTGCTTATGAAAAAAATATTTTGCCGGATATTGAACTTGTTCGCCAACCTGATTAGTTGCCGGCTAATCTATTTTGCAAAATGTGGAGCGTTTTGAGCTTTCAAGTAAAAGTTGGCTAAGTCATGCTTGGCTTGTAGGTTTCCAAACAATTCTATTGAGTTTTTATCGCAAGGCCGCGCAATGCTTAGTAAAAGTTCAGAAAGGCCAACGCGCTTTTACACTAATCAGCAGAGGTTTGCGAGGCGCAAATCCCGTAAAATCAAAACCTCGCGCGGTTTTAATTAAGCCAAGCGCATACGCGCTTGCGATGCGCAAGGGATAGAAGCGGAATTAAACGGGACGGCACGCCGTCCCGTTTAATTGGAGCGGATAGCCCGGTTCCCGGCGCGAAGCGCCGGGAATGCGCCCAAATTAAAAAAAGAAACCATAGTAAAGACGGCTTACAAGCCGCGTATGCCAAGCGCCCTTTTCTTGTTGAAGGCGAAGAAGGAAAGCCACTGGTGGCCGGCTGGCGGCCCCACTGACGGGTGGCTGGTGGAAAAATGGATAGTATGATATACTTCCAAAATCATCATTACCGGAGAATAATTTATTAACTTGGATAAGAAAATTATGTTTGATCAAAAAACTTTCAATGAAACTCTATTGGAAAGCATGAAAAGCCTTGTAAATTCCAACGTGATTATAGGAGAGCCTATAGTTTCCGGCAATGTTTCTATAATACCGGTGTTTAAGGCCTCTATCGGGATAGTTGAAGGGGGGGTGTCTCCGGACTTTGGCAGCGGAGCGGGCGGGATTTCCGTTACACCGGTAACTTTCATCGCAATCGAAAACGGCACGGTCCGAATACTTTCCGCAGGCGATACCTCGATGGTTGAACGCCTCGTTGAAGCCGCGCCCGGCCTGATAAACAAAATAAGCAGTATGCTTTCTTCCGAAGAAGAACAGACCGAAAAAACTCCGCCGGCGGCTGAGCAAAACGGCTGATAACTGATATAGTTAAACGTTAAATGAACTTCCTCGCCCTAAAGGGCGGGGTATTAGACCCCCACTGCGAATAAAAGGAGTTTGCGTGAAAAACTTAGATATGCGCGGGCAGCCCTGCCCGATTCCGGTTGTAAAGGCAAAAGAAGCGTTGGCATTGGATAACGCCGTTGTGGTGTTGGTGGACAATATTGTTGCCGTTCAGAACCTTGAAAAGATGGCCAAAGGAACAGGCTGTACATTTTCCTATACAGAGGAAGGCGAGAATTACACGGTAAACATAGTCAAAACTGCCGGTAAACCCGATGACGCGCCGCAGAATCCGCCGTCTGAAGTTTCTTCCGCCGGTGCCGCTTCGTCGGGCAATAAGGGGCCGCTGGTACTTATAAGCTCAGACAGCATGGGCAGGGGGGCGGAAGATCTTGGCCGCCTGCTTATAAAAGGCTTTATATTCTCTCTGACCCAAATAAACCCGCCGCCCGAAGCGCTTATATTCCTGAACGGCGGGGCCAAGCTGACTACCGAAGGGGCGAATACCGTTCCAGACTTAAAAGCGCTGGAAGAGAAGGGTGTAGGAATATATACCTGCGGGACCTGCGCTAATTACTATAAATTAACAGATTCTTTAGCCGTGGGCAGTATCGTGGACATGATGAATATTGTAAACCGTTTAGCAAAGGCATCTTATGTAATTACAATATGATTTACGCAAATTATGCCGCCACATCTCCCGCTTTACCGCCTGCTGCGGTCAAAGAACTTTGCGGATATTTGGCGGACGTTCACCTTAACGCCGCTAGAAATTTTGAAGGGCTGGAGGCGGGAGCCACAGCGTTACGCGCCCGCAAAGCTGTGGCGAAACTGTTTAACATGAAAGACCCGTTGAAGGTGATATTCACAAGCGGCGCGACAGCCTCGTTGAATATGGCGATAAACGGCTTGGTTAGGCGGGGGGATCATGTATTGGCCACAAGCGTTGAACACAACGCGGTTTCCCGTCCTGTTGAAGCCTTGCGTAAAAACGGAGTTATAGAAATTGACTGGCTGCAATGCGCTCCGGACGGGTCGCTTGATCCATGCATAATACGCAAAGCGATAAAAAAAAACACAAGACTGCTGATAATGTCCCATGCGTCAAACGTTTTGGGTACGATATTGCCCATAAAAGAATGTCTCGGCATCGCCCGCGAGTACGGCCTATTTTCTATTTTGGACACGGCGCAGACGGCGGGGGTGTTGCCGTTTACGGCGGATGACTGTCCTGAAAATAAAAATATTGCGGATATTATAACGTTTACGGGTCATAAAGGACTTTGCGCGCTCGCGGGGGCAGGCGGTTTCGTAATTACGGACAGCGCTTCCCAAGAAATGCGGCCTTGGATTACGGGGGGGACAGGCAGTGTCTCGCAGTCTCTCGATATGCCGGATTTTTTGCCGGATAAGTTTGAGCCGGGTACGCAAAACACAATCGGAATACTAAGTCTGGCCGTGTCAATTGAAGATATTTTGCGTACGGGTGTGGATAAAATAAGAGAACATGAACGGCATCTTACGGAGCGTTTTATGTCGGGTCTTAGGGAGATAAAAAAGATTAAACCCTATGGAACGCTTGACGCGGGTCGCAGTGTGGCTCTTGTTTCGCTTACCGTTCAAGGGCGCGGCGCGGGAGATGCCGCAAGACGTTTATTTGAAAAACACGGTATTGTTACACGCAGCGGGCTTCATTGTTCACCTATGGCGCACAAAACTGCCGGAACTTATCCGGACGGAACGGTCCGTTTTAGTTTTGGACGCGGCACAACGGAGGAAGATATAGACGCGGCGCTCAAAGCGTTGGCGCTCTTGTAATATGTAAATAGTTAATCTACAATGTTAGTAGAATAATTGTATAGCGAATATTAAAGTGAATATTAATGAGAAGGACATTTGTTTTTGTTAATCAAAAGGGCGGAGTTGGCAAAACGACATCCGCGGTTAATATCGGAGCGTACCTTTCCGAAGCCGGTAAAACTGTTTTACTTGTAGATTTTGATTCGCAGGCAAATCTTTCCAGCGGATTAGGAATTAAATCCGAAAAAAAAGGTATTTACGAAGTGCTTGCCGGCAAGATTTCCGTTGAACAGGCAATAAAAAAAACAATGTGTCCCGGACTTTTTGTAATACCCGCCAGCATGGATCTGTCGGGCGCGACCGTAGAACTGATAAACGAAAAACATTATGACCAATTCCTTAAAAAAGCGCTTGCGCCGCTGGTAAATCAGTATGATTTTATACTAATTGACTGCCCGCCGTCACTTGGCGTGCTGACATTAAACGGACTTTCAGCCGCTAACGGGGTTCTTATTCCTATGCAGTGCGAGTATTTCGCGCTGGAAGGTTTAAGTATGCTGTTGCAAACAATAAAACGAATACAGATGAGTCTTAACCCGTCTCTCGCAATAGACGGAATTTTTTTTACGATGTACGACCAGCGTACCCGTCTTGCCCAGCAAGTTGTAAAACACGTTAGTTCTTATTTTAAGGACAGGGTGTTTTCGACTATTATTCCGCGTAACGTGCGTCTATCCGAAGCGCCTTCGCACGGTTTGCCGATTTCTAAATATGACGCGACTTGCAGCGGCGCGCTGGCATACAAGAGTCTTGCTCAGGAATTATTGATTCATACGGAGGAAGCGTAATGCCGTCGATTAAGTTTGGACTGGGCGGAGGGATAGAATCGCTGCTTCCAATAGGTGTCGATGAGGGTGTTGACCGTGTGGCGGGCAGGAACGGTGACGTAATGCTGCCGCTGGATAAAATTTCCGCCAATCCGGGTCAGCCGCGTAAAAATTTTGACGAAGAAGCGCTTAAGGAACTGGCGGCCTCAATCAAGCAACACGGAGTAATACAGCCTATACTTGTTGAGGAAGAGGACGATGGTTCGTACACAATCATAACGGGCGAGCGGCGAAGCCGCGCGGCGCGTATGGCCGGACTTTCTGAAATCCCGGCCATAATTCGTAAATTCAGCGATGAACAGCGTATCGCGGTGGCGCTTGTCGAAAACATTCAACGCGCCGACCTTAACCCTATAGAGGAAGCCGCCGCGTACAAACAATTGATGGAAACGGCAAAACTTTCACAAGATCAGGCCGCGACTCGTGTGGGGAAAAACCGTTCCACACTGGCAAACGCGATGAGGCTGTTGAAGCTGCCGCCTTCAATGCAGGACGCCTTGAAAACGGGCGACATAAGCGCCGGTCATGCGCGCGCGATTTTGTCGGTTGATACGGACGCGGAACGCGAAAGGCTCTTTTCCATGATAATAAAAGAAGGGCTGTCCGTGCGCGAAGCTGAAAAACGGGCGTCGGAGTCCGCTCCGGCAAAAACGCCGGCCCCGTCCGTTTCGCCCGCAACTGCGAGCAAAAAAGACGATGCGGAACTTGCCGGTATAAAGCAAAAATTTATAGAATCGCTCGGAACTAAAGTTTCAATAGACGGTTCGCTCAGCAAAGGCTGTGTCCGCATCGAATACTTTAACGAAGACGACTTAAAAAGAATATACGACCTCATTGTAAAATGACCCGCCCCCACTGGCGAGCAGACGCGCCGCCCCGCAGGGGCGGCGGGGACTTGCGCCTTGTAGCAAATAATTACCCGCCCGGTACACCGGAAAATGCGCTCTAACCGGGGGGGAGGCGCGGGCTTTCAAAGTCTTGAAAGCCCGCGCGCAAATCGTAAAAAACGCCATTATTTGTCGTTATACGGCCAGCGGACGATAACAATGCCCGAACCGCCGTTTCCGCCGACAGTGTAACCTTTGTTGAGGTCTGATACGCCGCCGCTGCCCGAACCGCCGTCTCCGGTACCGGCGTTGCCGTTATTTCCCGCGTTCGCGCCGTATTTCACGTTACCGTTCTCGTTCTGAGTAATCTCCGCGCTGCCCGCGCCGCCGCCGGCATACCACATTTCATCAGTCCCGCTAATGGCGGACAAAGTGCCTGCTCCACCGCTGCTGCCAATGTGGCTATTTGAAATATCAACGCCCTGCCCGCCGGCTCCGCCGCCTCCGGCGGCGCTCCAACCTTTGAGGTAAGCGTTACCGCCGCGGTTGCCAAGGTTCAACACATTAACAGCGCCGGCAGGCACTCTACCAACCTTAACGCCGCCGCCATCTTTAAACGCTCCCCCTCCGCCAGAACCACCTTCGCCCCCGGCCCCTTCATAACCCTTTCTGAGGTTTCCGCCCCCGCCTCCGCCATAGGCGGTAATATCGGTCCCAAACTCTGAATCCCCGCCGTTGCCGCCGTGAGTGTTATTTTCAAACTCTCCGTCATCGGCGGCCTTACCTCCCGCGCCGACTTTGACCGCGAAAGTCCCCGCGCCCGCTACGCTATACGATGGAACGTAGATAAAGCCCCCCGCTCCGCCTCCGCCGCCTCGCGCTTCATCACCGTTGCTGCCCCCTCCTCCGCCGCCGCCGACCACAAGAACCTCTATGCTGTTGCCAGCCGGTTTTGTACTAAAAATAAGAGCGTCTTCCCCGCTGAACTCTTTTTGTCCGCCCAACGCCGTTTCATCATCTGCCGCAAACGTATGGATTTCGTACAGTATCCCGTCAATTTCTTGCAAGCGGGCCGCGCCGCCTGAGGCGTTAAAAGTTTTAGTGTCTTCCGACTG
>JAITDS010000188.1 GCA_031282435.1 Spirochaetaceae bacterium | reverse complement strand
GCGCAAGCGATTGTAGGGGTTGCGAAGCAAGACACGGCGCCCCCTGCGGGGGCGATGTGGCCGGAGCGCGAAAGCGCGCAGCCCCGAAAAGCGCGGTTTTTGCGCCGCTAAAGCGGCGTGAAAATGCGCCCAAAATGAAAAAACGCCGCTAATACACTTTCGAAACCATGTAAGACCTTGGATTTCCCCGAAACCGGAATTACTGGCTTTAGGCTTAACCAAGCGGTGCAGGGCAGGGAATCAATAGCTTGTTTCGTCCATCGCTTGAAATTGTTCACGTACCTGTTGCAGCAGGCCGAGTTCGCGGGTAAGCGTTTTTTCATAGTCCAACGCGCCGTTTTCCATGCGGAAAGCCTCGTCTTCCCAATATTGAACGCGCTGCAAGTTCATGAAGCGAAAACGTCTATCGAGCGCTTTTTCCGCCCACTCCTTCGCTCCGTTCCAGTAGTACAACGCTGTGCGGTAACAGGTTTCGGCGGTATTGAGGCTGTCCAGATTTTGCTCTTTCCATGGGGCGTTGTAAAAGTACGCGTTACGCTTATTCCACTTATTGCCTAAAAGTATGTACTGTTCGATAAGCTTAAGATTTATGTGCATCATGAAAAGATAGCGGTACTTTTCCCACTGGTCTTTATTTTCTATCAGAGCTTCGGCATATAGCGGATTGCAAAAATCGGCGGACAGGGCCTTTTCCAGCCAGTAAATGTTTTCCATTGTGTCGTCCGGGTACTGAATATGGTGCAGATGGTAGAGGCGGTAAAATTGTTCTTTGTACCTGACTATATATGCGTCAAGCGGCGCCGCGTTTGCGAGCAGCATTATTAGGGCGCAACAGGACACGGCCGCCTTTTGAAAAAAACTATGCCGGCTGTTTTTTTGTTTCACCAGTTTTGCTTTTATTAAAACATACACTTTTTTATTATCGGCATCATACAGACGTTTTGCCAAACTACGCGGGCAACGTCGTCTATCGCGGCGGAGGCGTCTATGACGACTACGCGGCTGCCTTCGGCGCGGCATGAATCTAACAGGCTTAGGTAATGCCCGCGGACTTTAATCTGAAAATCCAAGTGTTCGTAAATATCCGTTTGGGAACGTTTTTCCAGCCGTTCAAACGCGATTTTAGGGTCTAAATCGAAGTATAAAAGCAATTCCGGCGCGGGAAAGTCTTTGTTCAGGTTTAACGGAAGTTCACCGCCGCAGTCAATTCCCTGATATACAAGGGATGAGAGTTTGTAGCGGTCGCAGACTACAAGGTATTCCTGCCGCGTCAACGACACTATGCCGTTTTCCCCGTATAGATGTTCGGCGCGGTCAGCCGAAAATAAACGCGCCATTGTTTCACGGTTCAGCGGCGTATTTCCGCGCAGCGCTTCGCGCAATAGCCGCCCTACCGGGCCGTCCGTAGGTTCAAAAGTGGCGGCTAGCGGCGGCAGTGTTTGCCGGGGCAAGGTTTGCTGAGGGGAATGTTGCCGTGACGAGTGCGGGCGCGGCGATACCTTACGCCGCGAATCCGGGAAATCGGGTAAATCGTTCCGGTTAAAGCGCTGTTTGAGTATTTCAAGCTGCGTACTCGTGCCGCTGCCGTCTCCGCCTTCAAATACAACGAAGTTTTGTAGAACCGTCATGCTTAGCCGCGTAATTTCTTGATTATCGCGGGTTTATCCGCGGCGTTAAAAAAGGTGGAGCCTGTAACAAGTATGTCCGCTCCGGCGGATACGGCATTAGGCGCGGTTGTTTCATTTATTCCGCCGTCAACCGATATTAAAAAATTAAAGCCGTGTTCCTGCCGCCGGCGTGTTAATTTTTCAATCTTTGTAAAACATTCGGTAATACAAGATTGTCCGCCGTATCCCGGGTTTACCGTCATTATGAGTACGATGTCAACAAACGGCAGCAGACATTCAAGAGCGCTTACCGGCGTTGACGGCGTTATGCTTATTCCCGCTTTTTTTCCAAGTTGGCGTATGTTTTGAACTATACGGTGCGCGTGAACCGCCGTTTCCAAATGGAATGTAATGTAGTCGGCTCCCGCGTCGGCGAAGTTTTCTATATGTTTTTCCGGCGTTTGCGTCATAAGGTGTACGTCGAACGGCAGACTGGTTCTGCCGCGCAAATTTGCCGTCATTTTTGCTCCAAACGTTATAGGCGGCACAAAAGAACCGTCCATTATGTCCATGTGTATCCAATCCGCGCCTGAGGCGGATATGTCATCAATCGCTTTTCCCATGTTTGAAAAGTCGGCGCTCAGTATAGAGGGCGCAATTAATGTTTTTTTCACGATGTCATTATAACGGAAGCCCCAGCTTTGTTAAACACTGCGGCGCGTTTTCCGGTAGCTCCGGTTTTGGCCTTTACAATGAAGCGGCGTCGTCTAACGAGAATTATGTTTAAATTCGACATACAAGAAATTCGGGCGCATTTTTGCCCGCTTTTGGAAAAAGCGGGCAAAAACCGGGCTATCCGCTCCAATTAAACGGTACGGCGCGCCGTACCGTTTAATTCCGCTTCTATCCCTTGTGCGGGCCAAACCGCTTTCAGCGGTTTGGATTTACACGATTTGCATCTTGCAAATCCGTTTACGCGAATCGTAAACTTCAACTGCGATGGAGCGCTTTCTCTGTGGTTCGCCGGACATCCCTCTGATATATGCGGTATTCCGCTGTCCCAACCCGTACTGCTGCAACCGGAAGCATGACTCTTGACAAGCCGCCGCGTTAAAGCCAAACTGTTAATATAATGAGGCCGCGACAAAGAGTAAATCGTTCATTGACATATCCGCCGGTGAAAAAATCTCTGTTTACCACGGCCTTTAAGCCGCCTTTTTATTCGGCTTTGTTGCCCAGCGCTTCATTTTCACGGATTTCATCCCCCCCCCCCCCTACGGATTTTAAGAGCTCCTACTAATAGAACTGTTCAGAAACTGAAGTTTCCGCAAGCCAAGTATGGCTTGGGCGACAAGCGCCAGAAAACCGCAAAATGCGGAGCATTTTGCGAGCCTTGTTTGATAAGCAACCGGGTTATTAAACAAGGCCAATATATATTTAATCAATTATTATTCATATCACGCGGCAAGGTAGACCGTACAAACGGCAAAATTCTTGATACCGCCGCTCTTAATATCGCTGTCTTTATGTCTTTATATTTGGCATACCCGCGGAATATTTTCGGAAAATCGAATC
>JAITDS010000032.1 GCA_031282435.1 Spirochaetaceae bacterium | reverse complement strand
GCAGTTTTTGGAGTTTAAGAAGATAGAGAAGGAAAGCCTTAATTGAAAGAACACTTTCGTGGCGTATTACGCGCTAGAAAGGCTGGAACGAAGGACGCAAAGGTGATTGATACGGTTTTCGGCTGTGAGAATATGAGGTTAATCGCCGAAGATTTGGTTTGAATCTCCGGCGATTGGCTAACCGCAGGCAGTTGTGACTTGACCAAAAATTGGGAAAACAGGGCAAAACTGCCCCTTTTAATACATTTTAGGAGGACTTTATGGGTACAGACTGGTATCCACCGCCCCTGACCGTAACCTATCCCGGCGGACGTTGCGCTTGTTGGCCATGCTTGGCTTGCAGAAACTGAAGTTTTTGAACAACTATGATACAAAATCAGTTGGGGTTTGCGAAGCAAACTCCGTAAAATCAAAACCGCGTATGCGGTTTTGACTGAGCAAGCGCGTATGCGCTTGCAGCGCGCAAGGGATAGAAGCGGAATTAAACAGGACGGCGTAGAACGCCGTCCTGTTTAATTAGAGCGGATAGCCCGGTCGCCGCATGGCGGCGATGCGCCCGAATTCTGATTATCGAATTTAGCGGGAAACCGCCTTGCTGACTGGCGACCGCCAAAGTCAACGCCCTTTTCATACTAAAAGCAAAGGAGGAAACCGGCTGGCCGGCGGGGGTGGGTTGTAGTTTGGGCGGTTTTGAATTATTTTTTTATCATGATAATCGGGCTAAAAGACGTTTGGAAAACTTATTCGACGGGAAAAGTGCAATTTGACGCCCTTAAAGGAATAAATCTGGAACTGCGGCGCGGGGATTTTGCGGCGGTGGCCGGCCCTTCCGGCTCGGGCAAGACGACAATAATGAACATAATAGGTCTTATTGACAAGCCGTCGCGGGGAATGCTCACGATTGACGGGCGGGAAACGGGCGCTTTGAACCGCAACGAACTTACACGGATGCGGCACGAAGTAATTGGTTTCATATTTCAATCGTTTAACCTGCTGCCCGTTTTGAGCGTATTTGAAAATGTCGAACTGCCGTTGCTGATTGGGAAAAAAAATCCGGCGGTTTTGAGCAAAAAACAGCGAAAGGAGCGGGTCGAGGGGCTTTTGGAAGAAGTCGGTCTAGCCGAAAAACGATCTAACCTGCCCGCGGAGCTGTCAGGCGGCCAGCAGCAGCGTGTCGCGGTGGCACGCGCTCTTGTGAACGACCCTAAAATCGTAATCGCGGATGAGCCTACGGCGAACCTTGATTCTGAAAACGGAAGCCGCGTATTAAATCTGATGAAAAAAGTGAACGCCGAGTCCGACACTACATTTATTTTTTCAACTCATGACAAAACAATCTGGGAAATGGCAAACCGTATCATATTTTTGCATGACGGCAAAATAGCGGAAGAGGCGGCGCGGGCGTGATTTTTCTGCTGGCTGTCCGCGATATTGTTAGAAACAGAAAAAACAGCATCATCATAACGCTGTTAATAAGCGTAATTACCGCGCTGTTTTTTACCGGAAACAGTCTGTTTACACGCTCGAACAGCGGTCTGCGTCAATCTTATGTTGATAATTTAACCGGCGATATAATAATTGAAAAAAAAACCGATGTCAGCATGAATCTTTTTGGCGCTAACGCTCCGGTCATCGAAGATTTTTTTTCTATACCTGTCATAGGCTCATACCTTAACATTATGGAAATATTGAAAGGTTTTCCGGAAATACAAGCGTACACGAGTCAGGTGTCGGTACAATCCTACTTTGAAGTTTTTAATTTTCGTTCCGGCGCGTTACTCTGCGGAGTTGATGCCGCGACATATTTTGATTTATTTCCCGGAATACAACTTGTATCCGGAGATTTCCTTAAAGCCGGAGAATACGGCGCTATGATAACGAGAGAACGCGCCGCTGAAATTGAGCGGGTAAGCGGGCAGAAACTTGAAATAGGAACGCCGCTGATGTTCACCTCCGCCGGTGATATTGGTTTTAGGATTCGTGAAGTGCCTCTTGCGGGAATTTTCTCGTACACGGCAAAGGGACGTTTTATAAACGATGTAATTATTATTGACGTGCAGACGGCGCGGGCGCTTGCGGAAATACAGGTTGCGACATCGGATGTGGAAGCCGGCGCGGAACAGCTAAGTCTTTTGGACAACGCGCTGAACATAGACGATATTTTTGGCGGCGAATTGTTTATGGAAGCATCTCCGGTAAACCCGTCCGAAGGCGGGGCTTATTCCGAAGGCGGGGAACATACGGAACTTGGAGGCGTTTCGCCGCTTGAAAGCGCTTTAGATTATTTTTTTGAAAATAATGAAAACTTATCGGACTTATCGGGCGCGGGAGATTTTTCAAGCGGCGGCGACTGGAACTTCATCATCATAAGATTGAAAAAAGGCGCGGATAGCGGGCGCGTTATAAAAAGATTGAATGTGGAGCTTCAAAAGTTTGACGCGATTGCGCTTAATTGGCGTTTTGCGGCGGGCGGGTCGGCGATACTAATACTGTTGTTGCAGGCGCTTTTTAACGCCGGAATCGCGCTTGTGGGTTTCGCGGGCGTTATCGCTATTATCAATATCATGCTGATAGCGGTTTTTAGGCGTACACGGGAAATCGGCACATTACGGGCGATAGGCGCGGGAGATTTTTATATTCGCGCTTTAATACTATGCGAAAACGGGATTATAGGCATATTTGCGGGGCTAATAGGCGTTATTGCGGGAATTGTTGTTTTGCGTATAGTCAACGGCATGAATATAAATATAAATAACGAGTTAATCGCCGGACTTTTAGGCGGAGATGTTTTAGCGGTTGATTTTTCGCCGTTTACAGTTCTGCTTTCTTTCTTGACCGCGTTTGTTTTAAGCATTATCGCGTCAATTTATCCGGTAGAAACGGCTGTTAAAATACAGCCTATAGTAGCCATAAGAAACTAAAAGGAGCGCCGCGTGAAAATAAAAGATTTATGGCGGCTGGCCGCGAAGTATGTTATAAGTTACAGGCGCAGGTATTTATTTTTATTCTGCGCGTTGTCTTTGGGTTTTTGCGTAATAAGCGTAGTTATTTCTTTAAAGAATGGAATGGCGGAAGCCATATATTATTCCGCGCGGAATCATTATTCAGGAGATATAATAATAGCGGGTTTTGAAAAGGAAGCAAAATCCGACAACCATATTTACGCGGAAACGATACCATTGATAAACGAAAAAATCGAAGAAGCGGGAATAAAACCGTATAAAAGCATCATGCGCACGATGCAGAATCAGGACAGTTTTATACATTACAACGGCAGCGCCGCGCCTATAAAATATCTTGTCGGCATAGACTGGGATGCCGAGCGTGATTATTTTGAAAGCATGGATTTTGTGGAAGGGGAAGCATCGTCTGACTTTGACGATAATACAATAATTATTTCGGCTCCGGTCGCTTTATGGCTGGGCGCTCATCCGGGCGATATTGTACTGCTGGAAACAGAAACGAATTACGGTCAAAAAAACACCGCTTTTTTTACGATAGGCGGAGTAATTGACGACAGTTCAATGTTTGGATACTTCAAAGTATTCGCGCCGCGAAAAACTATAAATAGAATTATTAATTTTGCGCCGGACGATTGTTCTACAATAGGTTTGTTTTTTAATAACACAAAAGATATAGAAAGTAACAGAGAAAAACTGCAAAATCTATTAAGCGGTGTTATACCGCTGCGTCCGCTTGTTTACGACAGAGAAGGATTTGAGCGGGAACAAGACTGGAAATGGAGCGGCGTCATGTTTTTCTTGCTGACAGTTTCCGTGTATGTTTCTGAAGTAACTCAAATATTACAGGCATTAAATATATTATCTTATTTCCTTTATGTAATGATGCTGCTGATTATAATGATAAGCGCCGGCGTTACATACCGCTTGATACTTCATGAAAGAATTAAAGAAATAGGCGTTATGCGGGCCATAGGTTTCTACGAAAATGACATACGCCGCATACTGGTTTTTGAATCTTTTATTCTTGCGACAGTTTCTCTTGCGGCAGGATTTTGCTTGGCGCTGCTTATTAACTGGATTGTCTCCTATTTAACGTTTTCATGGATTCCGGGATTTGGCATATTCCTTAAGAACGGGAGGCTTTTGGCCCTGTACGCTCCCGCCGCGACCGCTATAAACATTGCGTCAATATATGCTATACTATTCATCGCGGTATACGCGCCGGCGTTTCGTTCATCACGATGTCCGTTACCGGAGATGTTGTCAGGAGGTTTTAAGGAATAGCGGGCAAAATCCGCGTTATTGTTTGTTCGCAATGGGGTTTAACCCCCCGCCGCGCAGAGCGTGCGCCTGCGGAGGGGAGGCTCATTAAGCATAGGCGGATTAATTAGGCGCATTTTTGTCTGCGGAAACTGATGGGGGGAACGTCTGCATTTTTAATAGCTTTTATCCCGTCGCGTGTTGAAAAAGGGATAGCGTTTACTTAAGTTAAGGACGGTTGTTAGTTATGATAAAATGGTTAGTTGCTTTCTTTTTTGTTACTCCTATTGCGCTTTGGGCTATTTCTGACGAAGAACTTTTAAAAAAAGTGGACAGCCTTGCCAGCTATTATGACGTTGATTTCTCTGCCGAGTATACTATAGTACAAGATAAGCCGGGTCAAAACCGCAGTACGACAGTCGCGGGAGTCTTTCGCCGCGATTCCGAAGAACTTTACACTATTATTATAATCCAACCAATAATCAATAAGGGACAGGGCTACCTAAAACAAGGCGGGACGCTCTGGTTTTATGACCCGGAAAGCAAGCGTTTTAACTCGACAAGCAGCCGCGACCGTTTTCAAAATTCTAATGCGCGTAATTCTGATTTTACACGTTCCACATTGGCGGAAGACTACAGTATTTCCGCGAGTGAAGGTGACGTTCTAGGACGCTTCCAGTGCCGCGTCTTGTCGCTTACGGCGACAAATAACGAGGTAAGCTATCCCCGCATGAAGGTCTGGATAAGCGAAGACGGCTTAGTCCGTAAGACAGAGGATTACAGTTTGTCAGGACAGTTACTGCGAACTTCGGCCATACCTGAATATTACAAGATAGGCGAGCGCTATGTGCCGAAAGCGATACTGCTGGTAGACGCGCTGCGGGGCGCGATGGTAAACGGAGTTTTTGTAAACGAAAAAACCCAAATAACGATAACAAAACCATCATTCGCGCCTGTTTCAAACGCTGTTTTCTCTAAAACCTATTTAGAAAAGGCCGCTCGTTGAAACGCTCATTTACTAATTCATTTATATTAAGCGGCGCGTTTGTCTTTATTTTTTTTCTGTTAATTCCGGCGGCTGTAGCGGTGGCGGACGACAATCTGATAGATTCTGATTTTGAAGATTTATTTAATGAAACGGAAGATAACGAAGAGGGTTATGAAGAATACAATAACGCGGAGCAATACAATTCATTACAAGATTTTATAATGGGCAGCGGTTTTGGGGTTGACGCTTCTTATCAGATAATCGGCGGTTACCTTCCCGGCTGGAGCGAAGCGCCTTGGTATTTTGAAAACCCTGAAGACTCTGTAAATAAACTTACAAATTTAATAGGCGCAAAGATGAGCGCGACAATAGGTTTGGACATTCAACCTTCAAGATATTTGCTTGTACGGCAGTCGTTTACATTTTCTATACCGTCCCCGCCTCTTTCAATCAAAGAGTTTTTTTTTGATTACAATTTCAAAGATAAATTTTTTGTAAAAGCGGGTAAATTCGACGCGGCGTGGGGCGTTTCGCCCAATTTTCCGTTCGCCAATTTGCTTGCCCGTATACCGCTCGACATAGAAAATCCCGGTGACCCTTATGTGGCAAAAATAAGTATTCCGGTAAACATAGGCGGATTTGAGTTCGTCATGCTTACACGTCCGGCATATATCGATGTGCAAGATCCGCGCTTGGAAGATTTTGGACACGGCCTTAAATACAATCTGGCTATGCAAAATTATGATTTTGAACTGGGTTTTTTTTATTTTGAACGTATACCGTTTCGCGGATTTGTTTCGATGAAAACAACGCTGTTCAAAAATACCGAAGTCTACGCCGAGGCTATGATCAATACTTCTTCAATAAGCATGGATAATTTTGGCCTTTCAGGGTCAGTAGGTTTTATTAATGATTTCTTTGACGGTAAACTTAAAATAAACGCTGAAATTTATTATAACGGCGAAGGAGACGCGGCTTCACTGCGGAGAAATAGTTTATTGAACGATGAACCGGAAGATTTTAGGCTTTTTAACGGTTTGAACAGCGCTTTGAACGTCAGCCTAAAACCGGGCGGTCCCGCGAAAATGCATATCGTTTTCAGCTATCTGCACGCCTTTGAAAAAAATTCGGCGCAGATTATTCCGGCCATAGCCTTTGAACCGGCCGAACACATCGAATTATATTTTGGCGTTCCAATGGCCGCGGGCAGTAGGGATGAAAATTCTTATTACAGGCATAACGCGGATACAAATAACCGTCCTTTCAGCATTATTGTAGCCGTTAAAATAAAAGGCGGCTACAAATACGGTCATTTCGAGTAAAGTATGGCTTTAGAGGATTTTATTTACAGCCTTAAATGGTTTTTCTCCAACCTGTTTGAAAAACTGTTTACGGCGTTAAAAAATCTTAATTTGTCAAAAAGAACGCGCGTGGCGTTAATTTGCACGCTTGTCTTTTTAATTGTTATTCCATTTGCGATAATTTTAACCGCTAAAATAACTTTCAGCATTGACAGCAAAAAAGAAGCTCCCGCCAAAGGTTTCGTGCCTTCGCCTATAGCCGCTGAAGACTTATTCATACCCGCTAAACCGGATTTTTTGCCACCCGTAATGCTTGAACAGCGGCAAAAAAATATTTGGACAAACGAAGGCGCACGAGAATTCTGGACAAGCCCTTCGGAATTTCCGGACGAATTTTGGCAGGGTAAAATATCCGCGTCGATAGACCGCCTGTTGGAGTCTATGCCGTGATACCCTTCTCCCCCTCCCCCGGAAACAAACTGCCGCCGCTTATAGCCGTGTTTCTTTTAATGTTTTATTGTATTTCATGCAAATCGCTTCCGCCGGCGTTACCGGATATACCGGATATGGAAGCCGGCGCGCCTGAGGATATTATTATAGAAACCGTTCAAGAGGAAGAAACGGCGGATGAAAATGAGGCTGCCGTAAAAGAGCAAATAGAAGAAATAGAACAAATAGAAGAAACGGAAGATGCCGAAATTATCGTCCGCGCCGAAGAGTTGATAGAGCCGTCCGACAAATATATTGACGTTGATTTGGTGGAGCCGTCGTACAACTTTAACGAGCCGGAAGTTATAGCGGATACGGCTTCTCCACAGGAAGGCGATATGGAAGCATCCGCCGAAATCGCTTTGAACGAGCCTGTCGAGGAGGAGTCTCCGGTGGAAGAAGCGCCGATGCTGTCGGAAACGCCCCCGCCTGCCGCGCCGCCTCCGCAAGAACCTCCGGTTGAGGAGACGTTAGAAGAAGAGATTCTGGAAGAGGAGATCCCCCCTCCTCCGCCTGACGCGGCGATGCGTCCGTCTGAATTGCTTGACACGACCCCGCCGGTTCCGCGCCAAGCGCCGGAACCGGTAAGGGCGCTTCCCGTATTGACGGCGCGGGATCCGGCTGTAGAAACTATCGCTCCGGTAAAACCGTCCCGCGTTATTTACGCCGGAACAGGACGGCCATTTGAAATTCCGTTTCAGGGAACCGGGTGGGTTTACATCGGGGAAGAAAATTCCAAGCCGGGAATAAATTACGATTCGCGGCGCATAGAGGGAAACAATCAGATTTTTGTGTTCCGCGCCCAAAAAGAGGGTGAGTATACGCTTAAATTTTACAGGCAGGATTTCCTTAAAGATTACTATACAAACGAATATGTCCGTGTGATTGTAGACAACAATTCCGTAGCGGACGAACAACGCGGCGGGGAAACGTCCGGGTCAAATACGATGCCCGCTGTAGCCGGCCTTCCCGTTGAAAATAATTCGCCGGCTCCGGCGGACGACAGCGCAGGTATTGACGCGGAAACAGCCGCGCCGTTATCGCCTGAAAATTTTCTTCAACAAGCCCGTGAAGCCTTTGCCGCCAAAAGTTACGCCGGAGCCATCAGCCTGCTTGACAACTTTCAAAGGCAGTATCCTGAAATGAATGACGAAGCGTGGTGGTTATACGGTCAGGCTCTGGAAAACGCTCCCCAGCCTGACCGCGACGTGCGCGGAGCGCTGGAAGCCTATTCATACCTTACACGCGAATATCCGGGGAGCAAATTCTATAAAAACGCCCAAAACCGTATCGCGTTTCTAAATAAATTTTATTTTAATATAAGATAGGCCACCAGCCGGCCACCAGTGGCTTCCCTGTCTTGCCTTCAACAAGCAAAAGGCACTTCCCTCCCAAGTCTGCGGAATCAGCACATTCGCGGGCGTTTAAAAGGGGGGCGCTATTTCCATACCGGCGGCGCAAATTATAAACTAAATTGTTGGAGTTTCGCAAAAGCAGGGCGCAGCCCTGTGACCGAAACGCCCTAAGCAAATGCGGCACAACCGCGTTTACGCTTGCGACGCGCAAGCGATTGAAGCGGAATTAAACCGGACGGCGTAAAACGCCGTCCGGTTTAATTATAGCGGAAAGCGCGGTCGCCGCGTAGCGGCGATGTGCCCGAATTTTGACTGCCTTAATTTAAGCATATTTCCCGTAAGCCAAGCCCCCCCCCCCCCCTGTTCCGCAAAGAGCAAAGGAGTAAGGCCGCTGGCGGCGGACTGGCCGTAGCCTACAGCCGCGTATGCCAACCGCCCTTTTCAAAGTAAAGGCAAAGGAGGAAACCCGCTGGCGGGCGCGTATGCCAATCGCCCTTCTCAAAGTGAACGCAATGGAGGGAAACCGCTGGCGGGCGCGTATGCCAATCGCCCTTTTCATACCTGAAAGCACGGAGTGAAACCCGCTTTGGGTATGCTACCGCGTAGCGGACTTTAAACCCGCTGGCGGGCGGGCGGGGCTGTTAAAAAATGAAAAAAATGATATGATTATGCCGTGATAAAAAGGACGTTCTGTTTTCTGCCAATTTTAGTTACGGTAACGGCATTATTTTTTGCTTCTTGCGGCAAAAGACCGGGCTGGGGCGTGTTGCTTTGGGCGGAGGAAGACGAGGGCATACCGTCAGGAACAGTCCTGCAAGTTTATATAAAATCCAACATCGAAAAAGTGTGGGTGGTGGGAATACCGCGTGAGTATAGAAAATCCGGCGATAAAACCCAAAAAATAGAGATACCGCTGACAAAACTGGAACTGGTAGGAAGCAAACAAGCCGCCCAAAAACGCGCCGCCGAATTTTCGGAATATGCGCTGGTTTACGCCGAAACCCTGCAAGACGGCCTACCGATACGCGATGCGCCGGATAACGGAGCGAGACGTGTATACCGCCTGCGTGCGGGCGAAATCATCAAAATCATAAGACAGGTAGAAGGAAGCCCCGCCATAAGCGCCACCGGAGAACCGTTACCCGGCGACTGGTTTAGAGTGCTTACGGAAGACGGCACAAGCGGTTACTGCTTTTCGTACAGACTTAGATTTTTTAACCATGTTGCCGGCCCGTTGAATTCCGCTCCGGTTCAGGCGGAAGAAAAGCGCGACCCCGGCCTCGAAAACCTGTTGTCTAAAATATGGGTGGCGGAAATTTACGGCGAAATGCTGGATCAAGGAAACATCGACATAGAGGCGCTTTCAAAACATTGGGGATTTTCACCCGGCGAAGACACAGGCATAGCCAATATTTTTCTGCCGGACACCGACCTGTCGTTCCCGTACAGTTCCATACAATCCGACGGTGACAACTCATGGCACTTCGAAGGCGCGGACCTGTCGATGAAACTGCGTTCCCCGACAACGCTGGCAGTCCAGTTTGCGGAGAACGGAACAAGAGGCATACGCCGGACAGCCCTATTCTTAAACATTACAACCCCGCTTGACGATGTAATCGTACAAGAAGAAACACGCAGAGGAAGCCTCTACAACGCCATATACATGGAAGGCCCGATCTTTTCAAGCGTAAGCTATGGCCACCTATATTTAAGCGAAGAACGCGACTTTCTCTGGGAAGATTTGGAACGCCTGATACCGTCCGTGATACCCTCCGCGGCGCTTGGACGCGGTAAAATAGAAATGCGCCTATTCCTGCCCCCGAATCTCGCCGCCCAATACGACGGAGCGCTTACCTTCAAATTCAAGTCGATAAGCGGACCGGATATACCGGTAAACTTTCTTTACACAATAGATGCGGGAGACGGACTTGGCGGAATCCGCCTTGAATACATACCCGCCTCGAACATAGATAATAACCGCGTACTGAGCCGCGACAGCTCCCCCATAATAATTTATTTTTATCAAGCAAACTAATGAACCACCTCGCGGCAAGCGCGCCTAAGATCGAAGACCGGCGTTTGCGGCGTGGTTATTAGACCCCACTGCGAATGAAAGCCGTTAGCCGGTAGATAAACGCCCGGGTAAAATATTTAGCCTAAGATTTGGCAGGAAACCGGCTGCCGGGCCGGCTGGCCGGTTCGTGAGCCAAGGCCATTTTCAAAGTGAACGCAAGGCAGGAAAGCGGCTGGCCGCCCACTAGTGGGCTGGTGGGGGGGGGGGGGGTAGGGGAAGCCACGCCGTACGGCGGGGCTGTAGCGAGGGGGGCGCGTAACGGCAGGGACGGTTTGCGCCGCCGGTATGGAAATAGCGCCCCCCTTCAAAATTTTGTACACTTTCCCGTAAGCCAATGCCCCTTTGCTTGTAAAGGGCAGGGCAGGAAAGCCACTGGTGGCCTGGCCGGTCACTCAGAATCCTTTGTTTTTAACACCGCAAGAAAAGCGCTTTGAGGCAGTTCGACATCGCCAACCAGCTTCATGCGCTTTTTACCTTCCTTTTGTTTTTCAAGCAACTTACGCTTACGAGTAACATCACCGCCATAACATTTCGCGAGAACATCCTTTCGCAGAGCGTTTATAGTTTCCCTCGCGATTATCTGACTCCCGATAGCGCCCTGTATGGGAATCTTAAACTGCTGACGCGGAATTTCGCCGCATAAACGCTCGCATACCATACGCGCCCGCTCGTAAGCCTTTTCCTTGTATACAAGCTGGGAAAGAGCGTCAACCGCCTTACCGTTCAACAGAATATCCAGTTTTACCAACTGCGTATCTTTATAACCAGTAATATCATAATCAAAAGACGCATAACCGCGGCTGACACTCTTTAGACGGTCATAAAAATCAAATAAAACCTCGGCCAGCGGCATATCGTAAACCATTTCGACACGTTTTTCATCAAGATACGTCATATTCGACTGCACGCCGCGTTTTTCAACACAAAGCGTTATTATATTTCCAAGAAAATCCGCCGGAGTAATTATGGAGGCGCGAATATAAGGCTCTTCCGCCCATTCTATAAAATTTTCACCCGGATAATCGGACGGATTATCAATAAACACTTCCTCGCCGCTGCGCAGATGCAGACGATATTTTACAGAAGGAGCGGTAAATATAATTGACTGGTTAAACTCACGCTCCAGCCGTTCCTGAATAACTTCAAGATGCAGTAAGCCAAGAAAGCCGCAGCGAAAACCAAAACCAAGCGCCGCCGAAGAATCTTTTTCGTATACGAGCGAGGCGTCGTTCAATTTTAATTTTTCAAGACTGGACTTCAATTCTTCGTAATCATTTGAATCGACAGGATATATCGACGAAAACACAACCGGCTTAACCTCGCGGAAACCGGGCAGCGCCGCTTTACAAGGATTTGCGGCATCCGTTACGGTATCGCCTACATGAACATCACTTATCATCTTAGCGCCGGTAATTATGTAACCCACGCTGCCCGCCCGCAATTCACCGGTTTCCACAAGCGCTATCTTGAATAAACCAACACTTTCAACATCGTATTCCGCGCCGTTTGACATAAAACGAATCCTCATGCCTTTTTTCGCGGCGCCGTCAAACAAACGCAGGTGAACGATAACCCCCCGGTACGCATCGTAATGACAGTCAAAAATCAAAGCGCGCAGAGGTTTTTCCGCGCTTCCTTTAGGCGGCGGAATACGCTTAACTATCGCCTCAAAAAGCTCGTCTATACCGGTACCCTGCCGCGCCGAAACAAGCAGCGCGTTTTCCGCGTCAAGACCTAAATCTTTTTCTATCTGCGCCTTTGTCGCGGGAATGTTAGCGGCAGTCATATCTATCTTGTTAATAACGGGAATGATTTCAAGATTATGCTCCATTGCCAAATACATATTCGACAAAGTTTGAGCCTGAACACCCTGCGTAGCGTCAACTAAAAGCAACGCCCCCTCGCATGAACTAATGGCCCGCGACACTTCGTATGTAAAATCAACGTGTCCGGGCGTATCAACAAAATTAAGCTCATAACTTAGACCGTCCGGCGCGGTATACGGAATCGTTACCGCCTGACTCTTTATAGTTATTCCCCGTTCCCGCTCAATATCCATAGTATCAAGAATCTGATCCTGAAAATTGCGGTCTTCGATAAGATGAACTTTTTGAATAAGCCTGTCGGCAAGCGTCGATTTGCCGTGGTCAATATGCGCGATTATGCAAAAATTACGGATAAGCGAATCCATGTAATAATTATAAACGCGGCAAAGCCTTCCCGTAAGCCCCCCATGCGCCGGCGGGTGCGGTACATGGGTTTCCGCCTTCATTTTGTAATCAGAGGATAATTAAAGCATAAGAATTTGGGCGCATTCCCGGCGCTTCGCGCCGGGAACCGGGCTATCCGCTCCAATTAAACGGGACGGCGTAGAACGCCGTCCCGTTTAATTCCGCTTCTATCCCTTGCGCGGTCTAAAAACGTCTTTATCCGTGTAAATCCGTGAAATCAGCGGACAGTTTTTTCGCGTCTCCGCGGCGAGTTGTTTTTTTGAGTATTATTGATATATATTAAAAAAATTAAAACCCCTTCCGCCATTTGCCAATCAATGGGCGGAAGGGTAAAAAATTAGAGTGGCGGTGATGAAAAGTCATAGCTGCCGCCGCTCCTCCGGTTACCCGGCGAAGCGGCGGCAGCGTTAAGGCTGTTTTTTTGTTCAGTGCGCCTTAACGCCGCCATTTCCGCTGTTCAGGCCGCCTTGGGCTGTAACCCAAGACGGTCTGTGCAGAGCCTGTTTCAAAACAAGTTTTGAAACGATGCCCGCATGGGCTTATTCAGCAAATACCGCTATGGAACCAGAGTTCTTCAAACTCTCAGCTTCGCCAATGTTAGGCATACTCCATACACCGCCAGTAACCCATTGTGTACCGGCCCCCCAAAGATTGCTTTCTGAAGTTATAAAGTTGGAAGATGTCGTACCTATCATCGCAGAGTCGCCAGTGATCAAACCTAGAGCAGTAGTGCCGGCAAATAACGAACCACCCATGGTGTTAGTGGCGCTGACAATATAGCCCGTAACGGCACGCGATCCCTCGCCGTCGGAAGTAGTCGTCAGCGATCCTGCGCCGGTAATATGAAGCGCGGTTTGTGGAGCAAAGCTAATTGAGCCCTTCGCAAGAGATATTATCGCGTCTTTTACCGTTACCGTCTCCGTGGCCTCGGCATTGTTTCCTACAGAGATGAACACCTTATCCACGCCAAAGGTTAGGGTAGGAGTAGGTCCCGTGCTCCCCGTGATTGCGTTTTGGCTAAAGACAATGGGATTACTTGTTGAAATGAGTGTTCCCGCCGCCCCGCCTAGCTTGTAAACCGGGAAGCTAACAGAGCCTGCATCCTGCTTGAAGAAAACCGCAACATCAGTGCCCAAAGTGAAAGTATCGTTGGTTGTCAGGTTGTCAAGCCAAGTATCTTCTCCCAGTTCCAGCGTGCCTCTACTAACCTTAAAGGCATTGCCTAAATCAAGCTCAATGGGATATGTATCCTGCCACAGCAAAATACTACCGCCACTAGTCTTGTTATTGAGTAAACCCACTTTAGGGGTGCCGTTTGCTGAAAGCGAGCCGAATTTCTCAACCGAAATGTGTTCCGGCAGAGTCGCCCCGACATCAGCCTCTACAAAAACCTTGGCCGCAGACCCTACCGAAAGTGTCTTACTGACAACGAAGGTAGTCTTGCCCGCGAATGTAGCTTTACCGAGTTTATGGCCCACATCCTCATTACCGACCGCAACATCGCCACCGAACGTAGCCGCATCCGCGAATATAGCCAAACTCCCGATTGTAACATCGCCGTTTACGGTAACGGCTTTCGTGAATTCAACGACGCTATCCTCACTGGTTGTAAGGTTGCCGGTTACATCAGCAGCGCCGCCGAATTTAACTTCGCCTTCGATTTTAACATTGCCACCTACCGTAGCCACGCCGGCAAACTCAGCGTTGCCATTGATTTCAACATCGCCGGTGTAACTAGCCGCTGTATCGTTTATGAATATAATACTACTCCCGATATCGGCTGTAAGGCTGGCGAAAGTAAATGTAAGCGGCTTAGTTGGCGCCTCATCCGGGCCGAATACCACCATGGCATTTTCCTCGATTTCAAGGGAGGCATTGAACGCACCGCCGGCGCTGAATGTACCACCATTATTAGCGGAAGCCTTAGAGATTGTAACCGGACCTGTAAACTCGACCCTTTTCTCGAAGTTTGAATTATCGAAAAGCTTAACTCCGGCCTGGTTTGTGAATTTTACAGGCTGGTAGGCTGTAAGAGATCCGACATCCGTAAACGAAACATCGGCCGCAACGTTAATTGAAAGATCTTCCCCCGACTTGCCTATTTCAACAGGAGTTTTAAACTCCATAGATTCCGCAAAAGAAGGGAATTTGTCTTGGATTATCCATTTTTGAACATCGTCAAAATTAATATACGTGTTGTCTATTAGTTCGCCAGTTTTAACTGTTATGAAACCTCCATTCGTAAATATTACCTGCCAGTCTTCTTCAGGCAGAGTGTTGGCAAGCACCTTTATGCCGCCCTGCAAGGTTCCTCCCATCACAAATTTCGGTATAGTAGTCATCTCGTCAAGGTCAATTAGGATATTGAAAACGCCAAGGTCAAGGATAGCATCCTTCTTGTCTACGACGTAATTTCCCGTAGAAGGGTCAAAGTTGTCCTTTGTCAACGTTATAGTATCCAACACAGGGCCGGGTTCGACAGGGGTATCGGTATCGTTCACAACATTCTCTGGGGTTACCCCAGGAGTCTTGGAAATGGTATCCCATGACCGGGAGTCTCCTGTTATATTACCCGATATTATGACCTCCTTCCCGCTCTCAGTAGACGCCGCGACAGTCGTATTAAGCCCGATATCCATTCCGCCGATTATTTCTGCTTTATCCTTGAACGTAAGGTTTGCTCCCGCTTTAGTCGTTACCTTGCCGGCGAGTATGGCCGGACCCTGAAATTCCGCTAGTTTGATTTCAGCAGGGCCGCTGATTTTTACCGCGCCCTTGCCCGTAAAGGCTACCGAGTCTCCGAATTTATTTGTAAGCGTGCTGCTTGCGAAATCAATGCTTTTCACCGCAAATGTTGCTTTGGCCGTATCGCCAAAATTAGCGTTGTAAACGGTTACCGAGCCGCCGCTTATAAGCGGATTGCCTGAGGTGTCATCACTTAAAGCCGCCAACGGGCCTTTAACCGACATTGGTATACCATCGGCAAGCGTTATGTAGGACTTGTTCAAATAAAGCCCGCCGGCAATTACGATTTCACCTGCCGGATCCCCACCGCCACCGCCGTCGACGCTGAACAAAGGTGTGGAAGACGCCGACCTTATATTGGTAGTGAGAGGAAGTATATCCTCTCCGCCGCCGGTAAGGTAAATATTCATGTCGGGAGCCTTTACGCTGTTCAGAATGTAAATCCTAAGCTGGTTGGTGTATTTCCCGATTATCTCCAGAGCGCTGGGGCTTATATAGCCGTCGCCTACAGTCGGGACTTCTAACGCTAGATAGCCGTCATAATACGTTTTCGCTTCTGCTCCCAAATCACGAAAGGTTGTTTCCAAGCCGTCCCAGTCCTGAATAACGACTACGTTATCGGTCGTGATTTTGAATTTTTTGCTGTCGTCCGTAAACGCCAGAACCGTATCGAAAGGATAGGCGCTTGCTTCGCCGCCAGGCCGCATAACTTCCGCGTACTTCGTTAAATTGGCCTTAGTGGCAACAAACTTTTGGGTAGGTTCGGTCAGACGAATGTAGTTTTCGCCGTCTGGCAGATTAATATCGCCGGCGAGGATTATTTTAGTGAAATTGCCAATGCCGCCTGACGCTATGTGTTTGTTGTTTACGACAAAATCAAGTGTTTTACCTCTTGGTACGATAAGTTCCTGGTTGCCTAACGTTATGTCCTTTTCCGGATAGACAGGGTTCTGCCCGGCTTCAAAGGCTGCCGCTATGGTGAACACGTCTATTGCCCTAATTTCATCGTAGCGCGGGACGTTGCCTCCGCCGCCGCTATCGCTGTCTGTTGGCTGCGCGCATCCCGCTAATAGCGCCGCCAACATAAGCGCTATGGGGATTCCATAATTAATCAAAGACTTTTTCATAAGCCCTCCTGAATTTTTTTTGCGGCGGATATAGGAACCCGCCACACCTATGATAAACATTTTATCGCGGGGGGGGGGGGGTATTTCAAGTGAATTTTTGCTTTTTTTCAATTTTTTTTTATATTAGTTCACGTCATTTTGGCGTGTCATTTTTGCCCATGTATGTCATAATGACACGTGCGGGCAAGGGCGCGCCCTAAATTTTCATCGGGCGTTTTTATAAGGCGCGCGGCAGACTTCGAGAGACAACGCTATTTTCAAACTGAACGCGAGGCATGAAATCCACTGTCGGGTGAGAAGAGATGTGGAACGGGGAACTTGTATTAGCGTACTGCTAAACTGTGTAAGCCGTTACGCCCAATATTTTTTCAAAATGTCAGATAGCGCTGTGCTATCAATATTGGCGGGTTTCGACCACGTTTTAGCGGTTTTTAACTTTTTCCAGTCTTCGCTATAAATATCTGTCCAAGCTTCGCCGCCTGTCAATGGACTTGTTCGCCAACCTGATTGGTTGCCGCCCAAGTCTTTTAAGCGGAACTTGGCCAAGCCAAGCATGGCCGCCACTCTTGGCTTGCGAAAACTGAAGTTTCCGAACAACTCTAATCTTATTTTTCAGGACGATATTATTATACCTGCGGCCAATTGTGTACCTCCATACGCTAAACTACAAACCGTACGCGCCACGATTACGGCTCCCTTTACTTGTGGAGGAAATTCTGTAATACCATATATCGTTATAACGCCGTCGATTATGGTTCTTACATCATCTAATACAAATCCTGATGTTTCGGTAAGATACACATCTTTATCCTTTTTGATTGTCTTTGTATCAAGTGAATATGTCTTGTGTCCGTTCTCATAACAAATAGGACAGTTACGGGATGTGAATGTGTAAGCCCGGAGTAGAGGAAAATTCGGCGGGGGTCAAGAAACCGAGAGCGGCGTGAGGTCTGTAGAAATGGTAT
>JAITDS010000233.1 GCA_031282435.1 Spirochaetaceae bacterium | reverse complement strand
ACTCTTTTTTCATTTTTGGGCGCATTTTCACGCCGCTAAAGCGGCGTGAAAACCGCGCTTTTCGGGGCTACGCGCTTTCGCGCTCCGGCCACATCGCCCCCGCAGGGGGCGCCGTGTCTTGCTTCGCAACCCCTACAATCGCTTGCGCGGCTCAACGCGCTTCGCGCGTTGAGCGAATCAAAACCGTTTTAGCGGTTTTGATTTTCCGGAGTTTGCACCTTGCAAACCCGTTTGCGCTTCGCGCAAACTCAGGCTGACGGCAAAAAGGCATCCGCTTTGTAAGTGTAGAAATGTTTTTTATATTTGAAACCGGAATTACTGTGAGAACGGACACCACTATTGTCTTAAACATTAATTTAGAGTAAACTTCAAACGACTATGAAAGAGCTTAGGGGTATTCCGTCGTCAAACGGTTTAGCTATTGGAAAAGCTTTACTCCATTTGGATGATGCTTTAATGGAAATACCTCGCTATAGCATCACACAGAAACAAATAAACAAAGAATGGCAGCGTTTTTCGGATATCGTTGCCGGAATAACAGGTAAAATTGAAAAAAAATTAAAAGAAAATCCGGCAAGCAAAGAGCAGCGCGATATACTTGGAGCGCGGCTTTTAATGTTTAACGATATTGAATTCCACGAAAATGTTAAAAAAAGACTCGAAGACCAACGTCAAAATATAGAAAGCGCGGTTTGGGATGTTTCTCAAGAACTTGTACGCAAACTGTCGGCGCTTACCAACGAAAGTTTCAGGGAACGCGCCGCAGATGTCTCCGATATAGCGCGTGAACTCCTTAACACACTACTTTCCATTCAACAATTTTCATTTGACAGCGTAAACGAACCGGTAATAATCGTGGCGCACGATCTTCTGCCGTCACAGGCGCTTGCGATGGACAAGAATTTTATAAAAGCCATCGTAACAGACGCGGGCAGCGGCATATCGCATACGGCAATAATCGCCAGATCTTTATGGATTCCTGCCGTAATGGGTACGTCTTCCGCTTCCAAACAAATAAAAACCGGGGATATTTTGATTGTAGACGGCGGGAGCGGAATCGTGTTTATAGATCCGGACAAAGAAACATTGTCGCACTATCAAAAAATGCTCAAAGAAAACAAGGCGCGGTTAAAAGCGGATAAGTCGCTGGACGGACATAGCGCCACCACAACAGACGGCAGACGTTTTACATTAAAAGTAAACATGGAATCGGCGCAAGAACTAAAAAAAGCAATAGCGCAAGGCGCGGAAGGCATAGGTCTTTACCGCTCGGAATTTCTCTTTTTGACGGAAGGTAAGACCGAGACTGAAGAAAACCAATATAAGGCCTACAGTGAAATACTCAAAGCGGCCAAAGGGCTACCTGTTACAATACGCACGCTTGATTCCGGCGGTGATAAAATTATTCCATACTTGTTTCAAAATGACGATGAAAAAAACCCGCTTTTAGGCTGGCGGTCCATACGTTTTAGCCTTTCTATGCCGGACATTTTCATGACACAATTACGCGCCATTCTGCGGGCCTCCGTTCATGGCAAAGTACAGATAATGTTCCCGCTAATTTCAGGAATGGAGGAGTTGGAACAGGCGCTTATACTTTTGGAACAGGCAAAATCCGAATGTTCGGCAAAAAACCAGAAATACAGTAACAACATTCCTGTTGGCATCATGATAGAAGTTCCTTCCGCGGCTCTTGTCGCGGATAAACTGATAAAAAAATCAGATTTCTTCTCTATAGGAACTAACGATCTTATTCAATATACTTTGGGCGTAGACCGAAGTAACGAAAAAGTAAGTTATCTGGCGCAGCCGGAGCATCCGGCCATTTTGCACCTAATAAAAAAAACAATAGATGCCGCCCATAAAAAAGGAAAGCCCGCGGCTATGTGCGGCGAGATGGCGGGTAACACGGAACTTATCCCGCTGCTTGTGGGGCTTGGATTAGATGAATTGAGTATGAATGTGTACGCCTTGCACGAGGTAAAACGCATAATTTGTGAAAGCTCTTTTAAGGAATGTCAAGAACTCGCCCAAAAAGCCTTACGTTGCTCATCCGCGAAAGAGGTTGCTTCATTGCTAAAAAGAAATAAGCTCACATCTTAAGCTTGGAAAGAAGCATAGTTTTTAGTTTGGAAGCACCTTCAATATCGTCGCTCAAGGCAAGAGCCGATTCGCAATCGGAAAGCGCCTGCGGGTAATCCTCTAAATGATAATATGCCTCGGCACGGCGGTAAAAACAATACGGCTGAAAAGAGTTTATTTTTAGAGATGTGGTGAAATATTCTAGGGCGGCCTCATACTGCTGTAAAACAAGATGCACAACCCCGCAATAGTACGCGGCTTGATGCGATTTTTCGTTAAATTGCAGTGACGATTCAAAATCTTTTACCGCGTTATTGTAAAGAGATTGAGCAAAAAAAGCCATTCCCCTATGTTTATATATCAAAGAAAGCGTATTATCGTCCGGTCTAAGATTCAAAATATAAGAATAATAAGCGATTGCCTCAGAAAAAAAGCCCCGGTTATGCGCATAAAGGGCGTTAAGCAATAATTCATCGATGGATCTTTTGTTTTCATCTAACTGATATTCTCTTTCCGGCTCTTTGATTTCAGGCTTGTCAAACAAAAACTTATCAGCGTATTGTTCAACTTTATTGTAAAAAGTCTCTTTGCGCTTACCTAATTGGTCGTTAAATTGATGCTGGTAAGTTCGTATCTCTTGAAATATGGTATCGGCAAGAGAAAGACTTGCGTTTACCGCGGCCAGTTTACGCTTCATAGGATAGTCAAATGGCCGGAATTTCGCTTTATAGACTAGTTCGTGTTCAACTTCCGCCCAAGCGTCCTGTAAAATTGTGCGGACTTGAATTTCTATAATATCGCCGGCAAAGACGCCGCTTGAATGTTTTTTATATTTTCCACCTATTTCATCCGGCAGTCGCGCCAAAAAATGTATAGATTCGTAGCCGAATTCCTTAAATGAATAGGATGACCCCTTTCGCTCAATCTCTAAAATTTCAAAATTATTGTTTATAAGGCTTTCAACGCTGGAAGTATCTTCGATAAACGGACAGACAACCCGTATACCTATTTGATCGGGTATAACCGGAGTTTCATTATTTGAGATTTCATTCAAATAACGCAGATATTTTTTAAAAAAACTATTAAAACTTTTTACCCTGCCTTTTATCGTCAGATGAGACGGCAAAGGCGAAAGTAATTTTTCCAAATATATTTCCAGTTCTCTTACAATATTTTCACGCGCCGGAAAATCAGCGTCATATTGGCTTTGGAGGAGGTTTTTATCAGGCAGTACCCGGCACATTTCTTTTATTATCGCGTTTTATTTATTAGGGAAGTGATGATTAACTCGAAGCCGCGCCGACTTTCGCCGCCGAACCGTATCCCTAGCTAATTTATCCGGTTTAACGGACAAATAAAGGCTAAAAAAATGTCCGAAGGGTCATCCCTTCGGACATTTTTTTTAAGTCTGAATTATTAACTTATTGAGCGGCTGGCGGGGCAGCTTGCTGTTGTCCCCCTGCTGCCGGCTGACCCTGTTGCTGTTGACGTGAAGGATCAGTGAAGTACGGCTGTGTCGCCATCTTTTCACTTTCAATAAACCGGAAAATCTGATCTTTACCAAAATTAGCGAATTCGGCGCGCTGTCTTTCTTTCTCGCGCTCTTGAAGAATGCCCCATTCGGATTCATCGTCAATATCTTTTTCGGTTTCAAGCTGGGCTTTATCGTAGACAAGGCTTACGTCTTTGAAGTATGTAACAAAGTCACCGCCTTCATGTCCGCCGTCGCGTTGGATAATAAAACCGCCAAAGCGGACATAGGGCGCGTAGGACGGATAAAGCTGATAAATACGCAATGTACGGGCCCGTACCTGGTTTATATATTGGGGATTATCCCATGCCAGCGTCGCCCAACCGTCAAAATCAAGATAGCCCAAAAATATAGTTTGGCTTCTGCCGTTACCGTCAATTAGAATTGCGGAAAGCGAATGAGCCGCGTTAATTCCATAAACTTGTACCGCCAAAGATTTTATCGCGCCGACATTTTTCAGGACACCATATCCGTCCTCAAAACGAGACTGTGTCGTGTTAAAATTTTCAGGCGGATTTTCAGTAACGTTACCGTCATCGGCAACCTGATCAAAATCATAGGCGGGAATATCAAACGGGGGTTTTATCGATGCCCACGAATTATAAGCAGCTACAGGAAAATGCACTCTAACACCCATAACATTCTCAAACTGCCTAGATGCCGTTACTTTTGTATAGCTCTCGACCTCATTCACAATAGTACGGGAAGACGAGGCCAATTCAATCTTCCAGTTTGGAATCGCCAGCGATGTCCTCATTAAAGACCGCTGATCAGGCGTAATACTAGTTCCCGCATTCCTAGAAAAATCCATTAACGTCTGCTTATTTTGCGGCAGTACACCTTCTTGATCCAAAAAAATATCGGGCGTTAGCTTAGAAAAGTCTATAAGGACATTTTCATCCGCAAAAATAGTTCCGACAGCCGCCCAAGCAAAAGCGACAAAAACGAATAACCGCTTCATTTATTGCTCCTTTCCGTTATACTTATAAAAACTTACGCAACAAGCGCAAGCAACGAACCTAATCTATTATACCAGTAAGTTTAAAAATATGTCAACGCCGCAACGTTTCCTACTCAATTACAGGCAATCATTCAATTATCGGCAACATAAGGCCAATCTGTAAAGATTTCGTTTCCCGCTATAAAAATACGCGTGTTTGTTACAAACGGGAAATTCCGGCGTATCCCGTCTATCAGCGCCGCGATTTTATCCGCAAGGCTGCCCGTTGCCGGAGGAATGGCCGCTTCTTCCGAAAAATTGATATAAACCACATTTTCCCGTAGCAAAAGTGATTCAAGGCGGGTGTCGCGGTTCAAAAGCGGTTCGGCTTCCAATGAAACCGGACCAAGCGTTACTTCTTCTACATAACGGACTATATCCGTTTCCCGCGTTCCGGTGTACGCTATCATACGCTCTTCTACAAGCTCTTGTCCAGTATCCGCCATATAAAATACAAAGGTACGCCGGGCCAGTCCGGCGCTGATATATCCTGCTACAGCCGTAAGGCAAAACGCGAGCATGGCGATTAAAACCGCGGCGCGGCGGGTCTTCACGTTACGGATACTAAGGAATTTCGTTTTTTTATTATCGTCATTATTTTTATCCGCCGTATTTTTCCTTAAAATAAGAAATATTCCTAGTATAATCACGGGCGCAAGCGAAGGTATCAATAAAATTATGCCGTATATTGTTTTTTGACGAAAAAAATTCCACCAAACTAAAGAGGCGAGAAACGAATAGAGCAAAATTCCCAAAACCGCGGCGGTTTTGCGTAAAATTTTATGGGGCGACATCCCGTTTCTAACCATTTGTACTAACGGGTAAAAAACTGAGGCAAAAGCCGTCCACAAAAGCGGCGTTAAAACAAGATGTACCGCGTCGCGGCGCCCGCTCCAGATTGCCGAACAGACCAGCGCGGCGGGAACGAGCGACAGCAATGTAAAACCGGTATAATCCGTAATGCCGCTTCGTGGATAAAAATGCGCTATAAGCATGGCGGCAACCAAAGGAAACAGCACCGGCAGGCTTGTATAATCTATAAAAACGCTTATATAGCGGGATAAACCAAATCCGTAAGCGTCAACAATCAAAGGTATAAAAAACCGGAAAATCGCGACGGCGGCGCCTGTAAGAAGCGCGTATAGCTCACCGGAATTGCCGCCGGATGGTCTGATTGTACGCCAAAAGATGTAAAAAAGCGGCGTCCACAGAGCACAAAACAGTACCATCCCGCTGAACGCTCCGTTTACTTCGCGCCGGAATCCGGAGATTTACCCTGACGGGGCGCGGGTGAAACCGCGCTTAACTCTTTTACCGCGGATATAAGTTCCGTATCTTGACCTATTTCCTCAATACTTGCGGGGAGTCTCCATGTCCAGTTAAATTCGTTAGACGTACCAGGCACATTTATCCTCTCCGAATCCGGGTCGTCCGCATACCAGCGCGGCGTAAGATGCAGCAGGTCAATAACCGGGAAAATTCGCCAGCGTGAACCTGCCGAAGCCGCTTGGCGCAGAAAAGTACGCGCCGTTCCGGGGTTATAGCTTTTGGGCAGCGAAGGGGCGCCGTTGAACGCCGCAAAAAGTTCCTGATCCGCCTCGTTATTCCACCATTGTCGAAGCGTCGTGCTGTCATGAACCGATGTCGTACAAACCGAAAGTTCGGGATAGTCGCCGTAGGGAATGTACGGTTCTCCTTCCATATTCCAATCACGTTCCCACCGGACAACTTTTAACGAGAAAATTTTTAGTTTGTTAAGCACTTTTGGAACACATTCCGTTTGAACGCCCAAATCTTCGGCGCAGGCCGCCATCGAAGAGCTTTCCGTAAGGATGGAAAGTATCTTTTTCCCGTCTTTTTCCCATTTTTTTTCGGAAATTTCTTTTTTCCATGCTAAAAATTTCTCGAGTTTTCCGCGTTCATCTTCGGACAGAGACAAATATTGACGGGATTGGCGGTATTTCCAGATGCAGGAATAAACGTCGGTATCGTACTCCAAAAAGACACGATCGCCTAACTCTTTTATTAAATAGGTTTTTCCGGCGGCGGGTATATCTAAAGCGTTTATATCGGCATCGCATTTTATTGTTTTTTTGAAAAGCCAGAGTTCTTCATTACCTATCCGTTCAAGCGCAAGATCGAATACACGCTGTATCTCGTTTTCCGGACATCCGCCCTGTCTGTATACCGATTCCCAGACTTCGTTTGTGGGAATATGCGGCAGAGTTAGCCACTGGATTCTGCCTTCGTCAAAACCTAATTCCCGTAATTCTTGTTTTTTTATTGGGGTGTAGGGAACAAAACGCCCCATATTCGCCGAACTATACTGCCTGCTTGTAGCCCAAATTCTAAAAAATCCAAGAACATGGTCGATTCTAAATGCCTGATAGTATTTTTCGGCTGCTTTTATGCGGGCGCGCCACCAAGAATAGTCGTCTTTTTCCTGCGCGGACCAATTATAGATTGGAAATCCCCAGTTTTGACCGTCCGGGCTATACATATCCGGCGGAGCGCCCGCCGACAGGCTTTGGTGGAAGTATTCAGGATGCGCCCAAACGTCACAACTGTCCAAATTCATCAGAATAGGAATGTCGCCTTTTAAGATTATTCCCATATTCGCGATTGTCTCCGAAGCTTTTCTGAACTGCTTATCAAGATTTACCTGAAGCCAAGCCCAAAACAGATGATGATTCCTATGCTGAGAATCATTCCAGCGGCCTTCAATATCCTTAGCGTTGACTTTTTGAAAAGCTTTCCACTCTTTCCAGCTTTTTTCCTCGTTAGCTTCTTTCAGATGGCGAAAAACGGCGTACGCTTTTACCCAATTGTTCTTTTCTACCCAAACGCTAAGTTCGGCATCGCGGCCAATTTTCTCTACGTTGTCAATAAAGATTTTTCGCAGTAAGTCCATTTTTGCCTTTGCTATTTTGTAGTACGGGAAGCGAATTGCCTTATCGAACTTATCGCGTATCTCTTCCAATTCTTTTTTGTAGGTTTCCGCTTCGGCAAGCTCCGATATTCTCAAATGAACCGGATTCAGCGCAAACGCCGACAACGCGCTGTATGGCGAGCTTTCATAACTGGTATCGTTTACAGGAAGGATTTGAATGAGTCCTATATCCATTTTTTTGCAAAGCTTCGCAAATTCAACAAGATCCGGAAATTCGCCTATTCCTATACTGTCTTTGCCCCGTAAAGCGCCCACTGGAACAACAATGCCGGTAAGCCGCTTGTTTATTATTGTATCCGCCATAATATTTCTCCTTACTCTACAACTCTAATATGCTGCCGGCAGCAGACGGCAAATATAGTTATAATTATAATTTATTTAGCGCTTATGGGGCAATATGCCGCGTTGTGAATCACCGGTTTAAGATATAAAGCCTAAGCGCGAATGTGTCTGCCGTAAGCAAACCTTGTAAAATCAAAAGCCGTGTACGCGGTTTTGACTAAGCGGGCGGGTCTGCGCCTGCTGCGGCGCGCAAGCGATTGTAGGGGTGCGGAGCAGCCGCGCCTGCGGCGCGGCCAAAGCCCCGAAAAGCGCGGTTTTTGCCTGCGGCATTTGCCGCAGGTGAAAATGCGCCCAAATTCTTATTACCGGAATTATCGAATTTAAGCCCGCTCCTCGTAAGATAATAACTCTTTTCCGCAAAAAGCTAAGACAGGGAAGCGGCCGGCGGCTGGCCGGAGGGCTTTCGCTGTAAGCGTCTGACCGTCGCACTGATAGTCATGTTGACAAATACGATGAGACAATCTAACCTAAAATGAAAAAAAAGCCAAGATGTTTCTTTATTCTGTGTGAATGGCGGTCTGTTTTTTGCCGTTGTATTACCGGGATTTTTAAGGGGGCAAAATGAAAAAATGTCTGTTGCTTATGATTTCGGTTTTAGTAAGCTATATGTCTTTCGCGCAAGATTCGCAAGAATCGCAAATTGTAATAAAAGCCGGCGTTGGCGGAATATTCAAGATGGATTTGGGCGGCGGCGTGTTGTTTGCGGACGGTTCTTCCAAATATCCGGTGAATATGGGCGGCGGCGGATTTGCGTTTTTTGATGTTCGCTATTTGGAGCTTTTACTTGCTTATACCATGGGGGATTCAATGTTCGCGGAAAAAAACAATAGGGGCAAAGTTACATATAACAGTCCCGGTTCTTTTTCCACTATAAACATCGGGCTTTTACTTAAACTTCCGTTTGAAGCAGGGCCGGCGCAGATTTATCCGCTTGCCGGAATTGACTATCAAATATTTCTTTCCCGGACAGGAAAACTCTTGGGGGTTGGTGTAGACGATTCTCCTGACATAGAACTTTCGGATTTAAACTCTCTATGGTTTGACTTTGGTTTTGGAGTTGACTTTGGGATTAGCGAGTCGTTTTTTATCCGCGTCGAAGCGTTGTACGGGTTACGTTTGATAAACAAATATGACGAGTACATAGTGGATTCAGCGCCAGTGTCCGACTCAACGGGTTTGATACAGGTTGCCCACGGGCCAACGTTTAAGCTCGCGGCAGGTTTTTCTTTTGAATAACCCAGATGAACCACCTCACGGCAAGCGCGCCTAAGGTCGAAGACCGGCGTTTGCGTCGAGGTATCTTGTAGGCGTTGAAATTATTTACGTGGTTTGATCGGGTAAGTATTTAACTGCGAGGGTTTGCGGCGCAAACCCGTCTACTACAATTTTTTATTTGGCGTTGCCAACTCGAACCGCCCTAAAGGGCGGTGGAGCAGACCACACCGCGAATAAATAGAGTTGTTCGGAAACTTCAAGTTTCCGCAAGCCAAGCATGGCTTGGCCAACTTCCGCTAAAAAAGGACTTGGGGCGGCAGTCAACCGGGTTGGCGAACAAGTCCAATAATTAAACTAGTGTAAAAGCGCCTACCCCCCCCCCCCCCACCCGCTTGCTTGAAGGTCATTATACGAGAGCGTTTCGCGATTTTCAGCGGAAGCGGGGACTTGAAGTTTCAGGGCGGTTCTATATAGAGAAAAACTGGCTGTCCTAAAACATTCGTTTTAGGACAGCCAGTTCAATTATTTGCGTATTTGCGCTAGTTGTTTGCCTCTAGCCGCGTCCGCTTATCAGCATCCGCGCTTTTGACGTGTTTACTTTACATGGAGGCGGCGCGTTTGTAGTCTGTAATTTCAACGTCGGATACAAAACGGCGCAAAGACTCGATGCCGGCGCTGTTTCCGGCGCGGCTTAGTTCTTTGCCTTCCTTGTTAAGCAGTATAGCGGTCGGCGTTGACATGACGTTCCGCCGCGCCGCTTCCGCAAGACCGTCCTCGCTCGCCGCGTCTATGGTGTTGACCGGAATTCCCAGCTTTCCGGCGGCGTCCTCCGCGTCCGGGCAGGCGGGGCAGCCGTTCTGCACGAATAAAAGCATCTGCGGTTCGGACGCTTCAAGTTTTACGGGTTTATTGTCGGGCCGTCTGGCATCCGTAGGCGGGGATACTGGTCCCACTACGCAAGACGCGCAAGTTTCAAGATGCGCCGCCGACACGTCAATGTCGTAAAGCCGGCGCTCGCCGAACTCTTCACGCTTGCCTTTGTTCCAGTTACGAACAGACCGGTAGTAACCTACTATCCGGCTGTATACTTCAGCGGGACTTCCTTTAACGTTTGAAAGTTCCTCCCGCGCCATCTCTAAATCTTTTTCGATTTCCTCTAGTTTTCTCATAATATAATCTCCTAAAAATTTTTAGCCGGGCGGAAGCGAAAACTTTAGTTTCCGTCCGGCTCTAATACTTTTTTTCACCGCCGTCTAAGCGCTTTATACGGCGGTTTTTAGAACGGCATCCCGTTCCGCTTCCAAACCGGCAATGCGCCGGCGTAGCTCATCCTCTTTTTCCTGCTTGCATTTAGGGCAATTAAAATGCTCGCCCTTTAGGTAGCCGTGAGTAGGACAAACTGAGAAAGTAGGCGACATAGTAAAGTACGGAATCCGGTAGTTTTGGGCTATGGCTTTTACAAGATCGCGGCAGGTGCGCCAGTCGTCTATAGCCTCTCCTAAGAAAGCATGAAAAACCGTACCGCCGGTGTAGGCGCTCTGAAGACTTTCCTGCATATCCAGCGCGTCAAAAACGTCTTCAGTTTGCATAACGGGAAGTTGGGTCGAGTTCGTGTAGTAAGGCTCGTCCGTGCCGGCGCTTATAATGTCGGGGTAGCGTTCTTTGTCGTGTTTAGCCAGCCGGTAAGAAGTGGATTCCGCGGGAGTAGCCTCAAGATTGAATAAATCGCCCGTTTCCTCCTGAAAGTCCGCCAGTTTGTTACGCATAAATTCAAGGACTTTAAGCGCGAATTCCCGCCCTTTTTCCGTGCTGATTGTAATGCCGTCGCCTAAGAAATTCCTCAGACATTCGTTCATCCCGACAAGGCCAATCGTATTGAAGTGGTTATTCAGGTTGCCGAGGTAACGCTTTGTATACGGAAAAAGTCCCGATTCCAGCAAGTTGTTTACCATCTTACGCTTTATGACCAGTGATTCTTTAGCAAGTTTCATTAAAGCAAGCAGCCGGTCAAAGAATTCCGCCTCTGTTTTTGAAAGATAGCCTATGCGGGGCAGGTTTATGGTAACAACGCCGATTGAACCGGTCAACTCGTCAGAGCCGAAAAGACCGCCGCCGCGCTTGCGTAGTTCGCGTTTATCAAGTTGAAGTCTACAGCACATTGAGCGGACATCTCCGGGATTTAGGTTGGAGTTCACGAAGTTCTGAAAGTAAGGCGTTCCGTAACGGGATGTCATCTCGAACAAAAGACGCGCGTTCTCGCTGTCCCAGTCGAAGCTGGATGTAATGTTGTATGTCGGGATAGGATATTGAAAACCGCGGCCTTCCGCGTCTCCTTCCAGCATCAATTCTATGAAAAGTTTGTTGACCCGGTCCATCTCCGGCTTGCAGTCCGCGTAAGTAAAATCAAGCTCCTTGCCGCCTACAACGGCTTTTTTGTCTTTTAGGTCGTCAGGAACTGTCCAGTCAAGCGTGATGTTGGTAAACGGCGCCTGGCTGCCCCAGCGGCTTGGCGTATTTACGCCAAAGACGAAACTTTGAAGGCATTGCTTTACCTCTTTGTCGCTCATGTTATCCGCTTTAACAAACGGGGCTATGTATGTATCGAAAGAACTGAACGCCTGAGCGCCCGCCCATTCATTTTGCAGGCATCCTAAAAAGTTTACAGCTTGCTGCATCAATGTTGAAAGGTGTTTTGCCGGTTTGCTTGTAATTTTGTCCGGTACTCCGCCCAAGCCTTCTTTTATAAGCTGCCGCAGAGACCAGCCGGCGCAGTAGCCGGAGAACATTGACAAGTCGTGCAGGTGAAAGTCCGCGTTTCTGTGAGCATCCGCTATTTCCGGCGTGTAGATGTTTTTAAGCCAGTAGTTTGCGGTGATACTGCCGGAATTGTGCAAAATTAGACCACCAAGCGAATAATTGACGTTAGCGTTTTCGTTGACCCGCCAATCGGACTGATTCAGGTAACCGTCCATAGTTTCATCTATGTTGAGCATTAGTTTTTTTGTATCGCGTATCGCGTCATGTTTGGCGCGGTATAGGATGTAAGACTTGGCTACGACGGTTTCTTTCGCTTCAATCAGGGCATTTTCGACCAAATCCTGTATTTCTTCAATCGCGGGAATCGATTTTTCATGCCTATGGCTCATCATATTCGCTATCATTTGCTCGACACGGCAGGTGATGTCTTCTACTTTTTTGTCGTTTACCTCGCCTATGCCGCCGCCTTGTGCATTATTTCGCTGAACGGCGATAAAAGCCTTAGAAATAGCATTTTTAATTTTAGAACGGTCGTAAGGTTTTACCTCACCCGACCGTTTTACAACGTTTTTTATCACTTTTTTCTCCCAATTTCTTTATCTCCCGAATGAACTCGTTAAGATTTTCAAAATGACGGCACACGGACGCGAATCTAATATAAGCGACCTTGTCTAGTTGCCCCAGTTTTTCAAGCGCCATCTCGCCGACAAGATTCGTGGGTACCTCACGACTCAAACCCGCGTAAACGGCGGACTGATCTTCAATTTCGTTGACAAGCCGCTCAATGTCCATCCGCGATACGGGCCTCTTTTGTATAGCCCGCTCCAAACCTACTTCAATCTTTCCGCGGTCAAAAGGCTCGCGCCTGCCGTCGCGTTTTATCACCATAAGCGGCTTTTGCTCTATACGCTCGTAGCTTGTAAACCGCGCTCCGCAAGCGTTGCACGCCCTTCTGCGCCTGATAGCGTCCCCGTTAGCAAGATTTCTGGATTCAAGAACCTTATCGTCTGCGCTTCCGCAATACGGACATCTCACCGGTTTGCCTCCAAGCCGTCTTAATGAAGTCTAATTTTATATATAGTGGTTTATCGCGATATTGTCAATAGAGTACGCTAGACCTTGTGTGTCAAGAATACGGCGCGGTTTTCCGATAATGCCGCCCCGTGCCGGATTTTACCCTATAGTAAAAAAAAAAATCCTATACTATATTGGACTTGTTCAACAACATGGTTGCTTGCCGGCTAAACTTAGTGAAAGCTTACAAGTCTTGTGGTTTTTGGCCCTTAAAAATCCTTCGCCAGGGCCTTAAAAAACCGCATCTTTAGCGGAAGCCGGAAACTTCCAAACAACTCTATTGAACAAAATCATAAAGTTAACGCTAAGGAGAATATCAATGTTTAACTTATCTGTATCAAAAATGTCCGTAATACGCGCTGGAGCGATTGCGGCGTTAGTCCTAGCCGCCGTGTTTTTGTACGGGTGTTCAAAGTCCGATGGTGCCGGAAAGAAGTTGTATATTTACAACTGGACGTACTACACGCCCGATTCGGTAATCGAAAAGTTTGAAGACGAATTTAATGTAGATGTAGTTTACGATGAGTTCGCCTCTAACGAAGATATGTACGCCAAGATAAAAGCTGGCGGTTCCGGGTATGACATTGTGTTCCCGTCAGGCGATTATGTTTCTATAATGTCGTCTCAAAGTATGCTTGAAAAGATAGACAAGTCAAAACTGCCTATGTTAAGCAATATAGATCCTCTGGTGCTACAGAAGGCTACCTACGACCCCGCGATGGAATACTCGGTTCCATACTATTGGGGCGCGGCCGGAATCGCCGTCAACACGGCGCACGTTCCCGAATTTGAAAGGGACTGGATTATTTTTGGACGCAGTGATCTTCGCCGCCGCATGACTATGCTTGACGATATGCGTGAAGTCATGGGGGATGCTCTTGTTACGCTTGGTTATTCGGTAAACAGCAAGGATCCTCTAGAGATAGAAGCGGCGGCCAATCTTATCAATACGAGTTGGAAGCCTAACCTTGTTAAATTTGACGCGGAGGCTTTTGGCAAAGGCTACGCTAACGGTGATTTTTGGGTTGTACAGGGCTACGCCGAGGTTGTCTATGAAGAAATCGCCGATAATCAGGATCTCGTAAATAATACGGTTTTCTTTATTCCTAAAAGCGGAGGTCCCGCTTATATAGACAGTATGTGCATATTGAAGGGGTCAAAGAATATTGATCTTGCCCATGAATTTATAAATTTTATACACCGACCTGAGATATACGCCGAATTTTGCGACGCTTTTAGATTTCCTGCCACTGTAAATGTCCCGGCGCGCACGCTTTTAACTCAAACGCCGTTGTACAATGTTGAAGATCTTGCCAATACGGAATTAAAAGATGATATTGGCGAAAGTTTGGAGTTGTACAATGCAGTGTGGTTTGATTCTATCCGCGTTGGGGAATAAAACGGCGTGAAGTTTATCGTCATGGGATCGGGTACGTCCAGCGGCGTTCCTGTCATTGGCTGTTCCTGTCCCGTGTGCGTTTCCGCCGATGAGCGTGATAAGCGGCTGCGCTCATCTTTGTATATAAAGGGTGAACGCGGCGAGCGTATAGTTATTGACGTTGGGCCGGACTTTAGGTTTCAGGCTCTTCGCGCGGGTATAAGATATTTAGACTTCGTTTTATTGACTCATTCACACGCGGATCATGTTCATGGTTTAGATGATCTGCGCCAGCTTTCACTAATAAAGCCGTTGCGAATTTACGGCAACTCCGAATCTATAAACGACGTTCGGGAACGTTTCGCTTATATTTGGCGTAAAACCCAGCGGGGCGGCGGCAAGCCAAAGATAGATTTGTTTACGCTGGAAAATGAATTTTCTTTTGAAAATCTTACTATTACGCCTATTCCCGTAAAGCACGGTTCTATGAACGTTTTGGGCTGGAAAATTCGGGAAAACGCGCCGTCCGAAACGGGGAAAGGCTTTGTTGAAGCGGCTTATATTACCGATTGCAGTTTTATAGGCGCGTTGTCCATGAGCGCGTTAAAAAATATTTCTTGTCTGGTGCTGGGCGCTCTGCGCGAGGCGCGTCATGAAACTCATTTTTCATTCGACGAGGCGCTTGAAACTGTAAAAAAAATAGAATCGCCTTTTTTGCGGCAGGTTTTTTTTACGCATATTTCCCATGAACATTCCCACGCCTATATATGCGGGCATTGCGCTCAATGGCGTAAAAAAAATGATATGAGTCAAATAAGCGTTCTGCCTGCCTGCGACAATCTGCAAATCCCTCTTTACCCAAACAACGGGCCGGGGAGAAATAGATAAATAACGTGAGTTCGACAGAAAGAAGAAGAAACCCCTGCCCGAATATGGTATAACGGGATAATCAAAAACTAACTATAACAGGAAACGGGAGGGGTTTCTTATGAACGATGACAGTATAACCCGGATTTTTTGTGATGTCGATGACTTCTGTGCCAAACTTGAGCGCTATCGCA
>JAITDS010000183.1 GCA_031282435.1 Spirochaetaceae bacterium | reverse complement strand
GGTAATTTTAGAATATTACCAAAGTTTGAGTACAAGAGGAGGTAACGCAATGGAAAATCATTGGTATGTAATAACCGGAAATATAAATCTTGACAATTTTACAAAACTATTGACTGTAGATCGCGGGTTTATTTGGAGAGGATATACGCATGATTGTCAGATGAAGCCTTCGGCGGCGAATTATGACGAATATAACAATCATTTTACGGATTGTAGAACTGGAAATTGCCATCCTTTGGCAGAAATTAAAAGGGTTGCGGAAAAAATATATGAGTTGAATAAACTCCAAAAGTTCCCTTTTGAAATTCCTTTATTAATCAGAAAAGTTTTATTTTCAGGATTTTATCAACCCGAAGATAATTTTTTTAAAAGTACGTATATAACAGAATTCCCCGACAGATCATTAGCGCAGGCAATGTCTATTGTACAACATGAATTTGGAGGTACATCTTTACTGGATTTTTCCACCAATAAATATAAAGCACTGTATTTTGCTTTAGGTAAAGAAGAAAATCTTTCAAATGATTCTCATATTTTTGGACTAAATGTTCCATGGTTTGAAACGCAAAAAAATAATTTTTCGGAATATGTCTTTAGTAAATACGGAGAAAAATTTGATCTTCTTTATCCATCATATTTTATGAATGATAAAATTGCGCGTCAAGAAGGTGTATTTCTATATCAAAAATTTAATATTTCCGGCAACGGTTTTAATAACGAACCTTATAAAAATATAATTGACTATTTCAAGGCTTGCTATAATGAAGATAAAAAGAATGGACCTAGCCGTCTTTTTAAGGAAATAACAATTGATAATTTTTTGACTTTAACTAAAGAAAAAGAAAATCAGAGTATTTTTTATATATCGCTGGATGTTCCAGCAAAAGAAAAAAACGTAGTAAAAAAATATTTGAATTCCATAGGAATTACGGACAATTTTATGATGAATACTGTAATAAATGAAAATAAAGATGAAAATAATATTTCGGATAATTCGGATAATACTGAACAGGACAACCCATGAACACTAACCTATTAAACATCGTTAAACGTATCGTTGCCGAACAGGGCGAAGCGGTACTCGGCGATCCGCAGCGGCTAAAGCCGTTTATTAAAAGCTACGCTCAAACCGTGCCGCAGGACGAGCGCCGCGCCTTTGGCCGCTGTGTCGAAGCGGGTGCATATAACGCGCTTAAAAACGCGCCGGATGCCGCAGACCGCGTAGAACGCAAAGCGATAATCGCCCAGCGGATGCGCTATGAACACGGCATTAATCCGGCGCTATGCGCCGAGTCGCTGGACATTCTGGAGGCGGCGCTGTTTGGTTTGAAAAACACGGCTGGACAGAACCGGCCGCAAAACACCACAAAAATACCCCCCATACCTCCTGTAATTACCACGAAAAAAAATAAGACTCTGCCTATTACGCTTGCGGCAGTAATCGTGCTTATAGCCGCAGGCATTTTCGTGTCATATAACAATTTACACAACGGTAACGGCAATAATGCGGGTACGTACTACAACCGCGCATTGGCGTATCACGAGAAAGGCGATTATGACAATGCCATAGCGGACTACACAGAGGTCATAAACCTTGACCCCGGTTTTGCAAACGCATATTACAACCGCGGCCTTGCGTATGCCCAAAAAAAGAATTACGACAACGCTATTGCGGACTATACCCAGTCTATAAAACTAGACCCGAATTACATGGCCGCATATTTCAACCGCGGTACCGCGTATTACAACAGAGAGGACTACGACAGCGCAATAGCTGACTATGCTCAGACTATAAAGCTCGACCCGAATTTTGCGGGCGCGTATCACAATCGCGGCAATGTGTATCTCTTTAAAGAGGATTACGACAACGCCATTGTGGATTTTACTCAGGCTGTAAAGCTCGACCCTAATGACGCGGGCTCGTATTACAACCGTGGCAACGCCTATTACAACAGAAAGGACTACAACAGAGCCATAGCTGACTATGCTCAGGTTATAAAACTCGACCCAAATGACGCGAGCGTATATTACAACCGCGGCAATGTGTATGCCGGCAAAGGCGACTATAACAGCGCTATCGCGGACTATACTCAGGCTGTAAGACTAGACCCGAATTTTGCTGCCGCGCATTTTAACCGCGGGCTTGTATATGCCCAAAAAGGCGACTACAACAGCGCGCGCGCGGATTTTGAGCGTGTATTGCGAATTGACCCAAACCATGCCGAAGCCCGTTTCTGGCTAAATGAATTGAGAGCCTATTAAACATGGAAAATGAACCTTACCGCCATGAAGGGCGGATTATTAGACCACACTACGAATAAGGACTAACCTATGAACACCAATCTATTGAACATCGTTAAACGTATCGTTGCCGAACAGGGCGAAGCGGTACTTGGCGATCCGGCGCGGCTAAAGCCGTTTATTAAAAGCTACGCTCAAACCGTGCCGCAGGACGAGCGCCGCGCCTTTGGGCGTTGTGTCGAGACGGGCTTTTACCGGCGGGTAAAAGCGGCGAGTACGGCGGAGGAACGCCGGCGGCTTAAGGCGGAGCTTGCGGCGCAATTACAGAAGGCAACAGAAATGAACGGCGCACTGTGTTCCGGCGCTGTTGACGTACTAGACGCGGCGGTTCCGTTGACCGGCTCGCGGCTGGCACAAGACGGCGCTCTGCCTGCTTCCGGCCAGATTCCCGCGATACCGCGCATCACCAAACGCACTTTGATATTTGCCATTGCCGCCGGTCTAGGGGCGTTTGCCGGAACCTTAGTATCGCGGCCGCTAATGTCCGGAATCACCCGCGATTCCTTGGGATTAATCATAAGCATAGGCTTGTGGGCGGGGCTTATGGGTCTTGGAATTTCCGTCGCGCTTATCGCGGCGCAGACGTTCTACCTTAAAAAGAAATTTGTTATTGGCGCGGTAATAAAAAGCGCGTTAATCGGAATCGCTGTGGGCGCGACAATCGGCGCTCTGGCGCAGTTTATTTACAATTTTACCCAACATATTTCGCCTGCCATACAGGTTATATCCCGCGTTATTTGCTGGGGGCTTTTGGGTTGGGGACTTGGCTGGGGCGTTTCGTTCTATGTGCCGAATTATCCCGCAAAACGCGCAATGCTTGCGGGGCTTGCGGGCGGCATCATTGGCGGTGTGTTATGCGTTACTCTGGAAACAACCGCGTTTAGTATGCTCAGCGAGTTAATGCTGGGATTCGTTATCGGTCTTGCTATTTCTTGGGTTGAAGAAGCGCTCCGCGAAGCGTGGCTTACGGTAATCTGGGGGCCGAAGGAAACCACTACCATTTCGCTGGGAACAAAACCCGTTGTTTTTGGCTCAACGGCGGAGGCCGACGTATACCTTCCTCCGGGGCGCGGCGATGTGAAGCCGCCTCCTGTCCGCGCCGTGGTAAGCATTGAAAACGAGCAGGTTGTGCTGGAAGACAGGGCAGCAAACCGGCGCAGTGTCTTACAGAATAACAGTGAAATTACCCTTGACCGTCTGCGGGTTATAGTCAACATGAAACATTAAGGTAAAACGCCGCTGGCGGTCTAGGAGGGGTGGCGGAATACCGCCTAAGCCCGCTTGCGGGCGGCGCGGGATGTGTAGACAGTGGGTCGCGTGCCGCAAGCGCTTACGCGCTTGCTTAGGGAGTTTCGGTCGCAGGGCTACGCCCTGC
>JAITDS010000224.1 GCA_031282435.1 Spirochaetaceae bacterium | reverse complement strand
AAGGTTTCACTATGTGCTGAAAAGCGGCTGCGCGATAGAAAACTGCAGGAGCGTGACATGGAAAAGACCAAGACGCTGATACTGATGTATTCGGTCATAGCGGTGTTTATTATGAACCTCACATATATAGCGCGGGTAAGCCCGAATCTGCCGTGTACGATACTGTTTGACGAAGAGGAATGGAAAGTCCTGTATTGTGTGGCGAACAGGACGAAGGAAGTGCCAGAAAAACCGTACACGATAGCGGAAGCGGTGGAGCATATCGGCAACTTGGGCGGCCCCAGACGGTCCCCCAGCGACGGCCCGCCCGGTGTAAAAACTGTCTGGCGGGGTCTCCAGAAATTCTACACCCTCTACGACTATAGGGACATGTTCGATTTTACGGGGCAAGGTTAGGGCCGCTCAGCGAAGCGCTGATTAAGAGGGTACGTCTGGCGCATCCAAATTTGATATGTGACGCATTGTTTGTACTGCGGCAAACGCGCGCGCTGCGCGGCGAGGTATCAAACCAGATCCCCGAATGAAAAAAGTCTGCCATTTTTTGTTTCGCAGCCGGAAGCGCCGGCTTTTCCAGCAATTCCGATTTAAAATGAAAATCGGCGCCAACTTTTGTCACGCAAGACGCTTTTAGGCTGCGCAAGCGATTGTAGGGGTGGGACGCCACGCAGTGGCGGAGCAGCCACGCCGCAGGCGGGGCCGGAGCGACAGCGGAGCCCCGAAAAGCGCGGTTTTTGCGTAGCAAAAATGCGCCCAAAACGAAAAAACACCGCTAATACACTGTTGAAATCGTATAAAACCTTGAATTTTCCCGAAATCGGAATAATTGCGGCTTTTCCGCGCCCACTTTAACAATATTTTAATTTGTGGTATAAAAAATCAGATGGATTCATTCGATACGGCGTTTCGATCCGTTGAACAATGGAAAGCCGCTTTAATAACGCTGCCCGACACTCATTTTTTTGATCTGATGCGCAGTATTTTTGGCAATATACAGTCACCGTTTAACAAACAGCGCCTGCTGGATGAACTTGCGGCTTTTCTCTCAAATCATGATACGCAAAAAAATATTGCCGCCTACATTGACGAGAATGATCACAAGATAATAGCCGCTATTGCCGCTCTAAATGAGCCGCGCTGCCAGGATTTAGTGGAATTTTTCAGCGCGGAGTACTCGTATGCGGCGCTCAATTCGCTTGTCATCAATCTTGAAGAACGTCTGATACTTTATGTTATAAAAGACGGTGGCAGGAAATGTCTGTCGCTTAACCCGCTGTTAAAAACTATTCTCGCGCCGTTCGCGGCTGACAACGGAATTCTGTTTCCGTACGTTAAAGCCTCCAGCGCAGGATGGCGGGAGGTTCCGGTTTTTGACGATCTATTTTTGGCGGCTTTTTTGACGTTTATGCTGAACGAAAACCAGATATTAAAAAGCGACGGGACTCTGCGTAAAGGACCGCGGCAAAGGGTAAAAAATATTTTCCCGGTGGACGGAACGGAGGTTTTTGTAACGGCGCTGTACTGCGCCGGCCTTCTGACGGATGGCCAGTTTAACCGCGGCGGACAGAGATTAATCGATTTTGCGCGCTTAACGGAGGTTGAACGTTTCGCCTACTGCGCCGCCGGCGTTTATATGGATATATGCGACGGGAATGAGGAAATATTTATTCCCCGTAAAAACTTTATGCGCCAAACGGCGGCGGCGGCGGCGGCGCTGTTTGACTTTCTTGACGAAGATAAATGTTACCCGCTCTCGACCTTAAAACGGTTTATCGAGGCCTGGCCGGTTATGCCAGGCGGCGTAACGGTGAATACCCCGCTCGAATCCGGCATTTTGGTTGAGGCGCTGGAAAAAACCGGCCTGTTGTTAAAACAAAAGGAGCTTTACCGCAAACGGGTAATTACCGCCCGCGTTTCCGGCGGCGATGTTTCCGTTACTGAAAACATTCCGCTGATCGCGTTTGATTCTTTTTTTTCGTTCGTGCTTTTGCCGGAAATAACATTTAGTGACATGATGGAACTCTCCCCTTTCTGCGATGTTGTTTCAGCAAAAGCGTCCGCGCGGTTCAAGATCACGCGGGAATCCGCCGTGCGCGGTTTTAACCGGGGGATGAGCGGGAAAACCATGTTTGAGCTTTTAAAAAGGCTTTCACTCGGGCGCGTGGACAACGGACTGGAAGCCGCGCTTAATGACTGGGAAAAAAGGCATTCGGAAATTGTTATTATGAATGGTATAAGCGTCGCGCTATCCGAAGATCGGCGTTACATAGTTCAAGCGGAACCATTTGCCTCGCATATAATTCTTAATCCGCTGCCCGGAGTTTATCTTTTGGATTTTAATGAAAGAAAGGATGCCATCGCCGCGCTGAAAAAAGCCGGCGCCGATATGATCTCTGAACCGTGCGTGGAAATCAAGACGGACGTTTCTTTTCCCGTAAAGGCGGGGCCTTTTTTTGTTCCGCTCGCGCCGCGTACGGAAAATTTTGGGGAAAACGCGCCGAAAAATAAAAACGTCCGGCGCCCCATAGCAGCGCCGGCGTGTACGGCCTCGCTGATCCGGCAGTCCGCCGCCGCCGAATACAAAAAACGCTTTTATGCTTTGCTGAATGAATTGCATCCGGTGCAGAGGGAATACGAAGAACTGGCCGCCCGCATAGAACGAAAACTGGTGGTGTCGCCGCGTCAGATCAAGGACGCGTTCATACGCTATGAAAGGCGCGAAGCAAAAGGCCTTGATTATGCCGGCAAAATTTCACTCGTGAAGCAGGCGCTGAATTCAAACGAAATGCTGGAAATCATCGTCCATGATTCGGAAGGGAACGAAAAATATGTAACGGGCATACCCGTTGCGCTGGAAAAAACTGAAGGTGAAACAGTTTTAAATGTTAAACCGCCGCCGGAAAGCTCCACCGGAATAATTAAAATTTCTATGGGCAAAATCCGCGTAATACGGCGGATTAAACAGTCTATTTTTTCAAATTAGGGGATTATTTATGCCATTATTACCATTTTCAACGGTTGAAAGCGCGTTTAATCAGGCAAAACTTGCCGTTCTTATCGACGCGGACAACGCCCAGTCCGTTAATATTGAGGGACTCCTTGACGAAGTCGCAAAGTACGGGGTCGCAAGCATAAAGCGCATATACGGAGATTGGACGAATACACATCTGCGTTCATGGAAAGAAAAACTTCTGGATCACGCGATACAGCCGATTCAGCAGTTTTCGTATACGAGCGGCAAAAACGCTACGGACAGCGCGATGATTATAGACGCGATGGATCTGCTTTACAGCGGAAAACTGGACGGTTTTTGCATCGTATCAAGCGATTCTGATTTTACGCGGCTGGCCGCGCGGCTGCGCGAAAGCGGCCTTAAGGTGTATGGATTTGGCGAAAAGAAAACGCCCCGCGCTTTTGTAGCCGTATGCGACAAGTTTATATATACAGAAATACTCCGCGATACGCAGACGGATGACGACGAGGAAAAACCTGCCGTCAAGGTACGCAAGGACTTTAAAATAGATAAGCGGCTTTTAAAAATATTGCGCGACGCTGTGGAAGATCTCGCCGAGGAATCGGGGCGCGCCTATCTTGGAAGTGTAGGACAGAAAATAGCGAACCGGTCAAGCGAATTCGATCCGCGTAATTACGGTTTTAAAAAGTTAGGCGACCTTTTCCGCTCGCTTACGGATTTTGAAATTGATGAGGTAACGCAAAACAACGGCAGCAAACAAATATACATACGCTGCAAAAAATGAACCGCCCAGCCTCAAACGCGCAAAATTCGCGGCGGAGTATTAAACTCCGCCGCGAAAAAAATTATTGTAAACAAATGTATATTAATTTTAGCCTGTTATTTTAAATTATTTTATTTAAAA
>JAITDS010000173.1 GCA_031282435.1 Spirochaetaceae bacterium | reverse complement strand
CATCCGATTTTGCCTTTCATGGGGCGTACCTCTGTAAAACAGATTTCTTTTAAATTTCCATTCTACATCAGGCCGCCTCTTATGGCGCGGGTGTCCTATTTCTTTCTGAGACTATACAGCTCATTGCCGTCTCCAAGCAATTCCTATTTCGGGAAAATTCAAGGTTTACATGGTTTCAACACAGTATCAGAGGCTCTTTTTTCATTATCGGGCGCATTTTCACCTGCCATAGGCAGGCGAAAACCGCGCTTTTCGGGGCTCCGCTGTCGCTCCGGCCACGGCGCAAGCGCCGTGGCTGCTTCGCACCCCTACAATCGCTTGCGCGCGGTCTAAAAGCGTTTTTGGGGTAAACTTAGAAATGTTTTTCATATTTGAAACCGGAATTGCCGGCCTGACCGGACAACGGCCTTGAACTCACTAATATTATATGTTATGCTGTAGCCAATAGATTTTAATATATAAGGATATTTTATAATGAAGCTTAAAACTCGGCTTGTTTTAATTGTTTTGGCGCTTGTTGCCGTGAGTGGTTGCAGCTTTGCTGTAATTTTGCTTTCTAAATCGCGTGATATGCAAACTGAAACGGCTCAAAGTGAATTGACAAACCTTACCGGAATTGCGTCAAAGAATCTGCAACTTTACTTTACGGAATATTTAGACGCTATCAAAACGATTTCCTATATTATGGCGGATTATGAAGATGTTGACACCCAACTCCGCAGATCCAGGTTCAATTCAAATATGATGGCGGCTATTGAAGGATACCAAAGCCTAGTCGGAATGTTTTCGGTATGGAAGCCGGGCATCATCGACAATAACCCTGAACCTTACGACCCGTTTTTTACACAGCGCTATAGCGCTAATGTTGAAACTCTCCGCTGGCGGGACGAAGCCGACTTAAACTCGATATACTCGTCAATGAAAGATGTAACGACAGTTTCCAGCGTTCTGCGTGGTAAATTTCAAGGGAACGACATATTTTATGTGCAGGTAACCGTTCCAATATTCAAGGGCGGGACGAATCAGGTAATAGGTTTAATTGGCGCAAATATAAATCTGGTTTTCGCGGAAGAATTGATAGTCAACGCAAAAACGTTTAAAGACGCGAACTACGATAACGCGCGCTTGATAATGTACGCGTCGGACGGAACTATAGCGGCGCATTACGATCCTACAATGATAGGCAGGAAAATTACCGACACGGAATCGCTTAAAATACTCGGTCAACAGGCGATTGACGACACTATGGAAACTCTGCGTACCGGAAGGCCGAACATAGGGCAGAATTCCGGACGCTTTTTTGCGTCGTACCCGTTTTATGTCGGTGATTCTAAAGAGGCGTTTACCGTGCTTAGTTCTACACCAACTGCCGACGTATTCGCCGCCATTACGGAGATGACTCGTTTTACCTTTATAATTGCCGCCGTTATAATAATTGTATGCGCGATTATCATCTGGTTTGTTTCCGGCAGTATAGCCAAGCAGATCGTGCTTGTCGGTTTGCGTATGAAAGATATAGCTCAGGGTGAAGGTGATTTGACTAACCGCATAATTGTAACTTCAAAAGATGAAATCGGCGAAATGGGCGAGTATTTTAATCAAACAATGGAGAAAATCCAAAATTTGGTAAAAGCCATAAAAAATCAGACTGTTACGCTATCCGATATTGGCAATGAGCTTGCCTCAAACATGACGGAAACCGCCGCCGCCATCAACGAAATTACCTCCAACATTCAGAGCATTAAGGGGCAGGTGGTAAATCAGTCCGCCTCCGTTACCGAAACAAACGCGACAATGGAGCAGATAACTCTTAATCTGGATAAATTGAACGGTCTTGTTGAAAAACAGACATCCAGCGTTTCCCAGTCTTCAAGCGCCGTTGAGCAAATGCTTGCGAATATACAGTCGGTAACTCAGACACTTGTAAAAAATGTTTCCAACGTTAAGGACTTGGCGGATGCTTCCGAAGTGGGACGCGGCGGTTTACAGGATGTAGCGGCGGATATTCAGCAGATTGCCCGTGAATCCGAAGGTTTGCTGGAAATTAACGCGGTGATGGAAAACATTGCAAGTCAGACCAACCTTTTGTCTATGAACGCCGCCATTGAAGCCGCTCACGCGGGCGAAGCGGGCAAGGGTTTTGCGGTTGTCGCCGATGAAATTCGTAAACTTGCGGAATCGTCCGGCGAACAGTCAAAGACTATTTCTTCCGTGCTTAAAAAGATAAAAGACAGCATTGATAAAATAACACGCTCAACCGACGCGGTATTGAACAAATTTGAAGCTATAGATTCGGGCGTAAAGACGGTTTCTGACCAGGAAGAAAATATTCGTAACGCGATGGAAGAACAGAGCGCGGGCAGCCAGCAGATTCTTGAAGCGATAAGTCAGCTTAACGAGATTACCCAGATGGTCAAAGCCAGTTCCAAAGAGATGCTTGAAGGAAGCCGTGAAGTCATTAACGAGAGCAAAAACTTAGGCAACGTTACGCAGGAACTGGAAAACGGAATGAACGAGATGGCGACAGGCGCGGAGCAGATAAACATAGCTGTAAACCGCGTCAACGAGATTAGCGTAGATAATAAAAGTAACATTGATGTGCTGGTGAAAGAAGTCGGCAAATTTAAAGTTGAATAGGAGAAAATTATGGATTTAAAAGGTTCAAAAACAGAAGCGAATTTAATGGCGGCATTTGCCGGTGAGTCGCAGGCGCGTAATAAGTACACTTACTATGCGTCTAAGGCAATGAAAGAAGGTTATGAGCATATCGCGGCTATCTTTCTTGAGAGCGCCGAAAACGAAAAAGAACACGCTAAGTTGTGGTTCAAAGCGCTCCATGGGGATAATATACCGGATACGCTTACAAACCTAAAAGACGCGGCAAACGGCGAAAATTGCGAATGGACGGATATGTACGCCGGCTTTGCTAAAACTGCCCGCGAGGAAGGTTTTACAAGACTAGCTATTTTATTTGAAGCAGTTGGGGCAATCGAAAAAGAACACGAGGCGCGTTACCTCAAACTTATTGAAAACATTAAAGACGGACTCGTATTCTCGCGGGAAGAAGATGCTATATGGCAGTGTCGTAACTGCGGCCATATTGTAATTGGTAAAAAACCGCCGGAAATTTGTCCTGTTTGTTCTCATCCCAAGTCTTACTTCCAGATAAAACCGGAAAATTATTAGAAACTTCAAAACAAGGGCGCAATTCTACCCGGCAAAGCGGATAAAATTATGCCCTTGTTCTTATTTCAGATAAGAGAAATATCTCTATGTTTATAAAACAGATGCTTTCGCGCTTTTTATAGCGTCGGCGAAGGCGTAGGTTAAATTGAACCCCTCCCGCCGCTTCCATACGGAATTAACCTCGGTTTGTTCCCCTATCTTATCGCACAGTTCCTTCCTAAGCGCCTATTCGTGGCGGCAACGGGATAAAGACTACCCCCAAGAAGCAAATGCGGCTGCCGGTCGTTAAACGCTTGCCGGGTCAATTGCTTGACCCGGCAAGCGTTAGTTGTCCTTCCGAACTCCCGCACTATACCGGATAAGCGCGTATCTTTATCATCACGCCGCAAACGCGCTTGCTTAGTCAAAAGCGCTTTCAGCGGTTTGATTTTACGGCTGAATCTCTACAATGTTATTCAGAAGTTTTTTCCAGCAGCGTAATTATAACTTTGCCGGTTCCCACATAAGTTCCGCCGCCGTCTCCGTCTTCTTGCGGGAAAACATTGGTGAATTTTAAGTCGTCGTCCTCCGCCGTAGTTTTCGCCCAGGAGGAACCGCCGCCCCCCGCAAAAACCCCTCGGAACTTTTCCGGGGCATCTGGATATCCAGTCGTTCCGCCGGCTCCGCCGTAATAACCGCCGCCGCCGCCACCGCCGCCGCGCGTTGCCACTCCGCCATCACCGCCATACCCAAAGCCGGCGGCTTTCCACCTACTTAGGGTAGACGGATTAGCCGTGCCGGGCGATGTAAGGCCGCCCCCTTCGACATAAGTGCCACTCTCTTGGGCATCCGTTCCGAAATAATAGACATCTCCACCCGCGGCAATGCCTAGCCCTCCGTTTCCAGGCGTACTAGAGTTAGAGCCATGTCCGCCGCCGCCGCCCGCCACAATTATGCGGCTGGCAAGAGAAGTGGCGTCATCCCATTTGGTGCCGGTTTTGTCGTTTAATGCCTTTACAGTACGGACATCCGTGGCACCGTGTCCGCCGCCGCCGTTATTAACACCGCTTCCACTTGTGCCGCCGGACTGACCGCCGCCGTTCCAGCCGCCCGGCCTCTGTCCCCTTCCTGGAGAGACATACACCTCGCCTAGTCCTCCGCAATAAATGTACAATGGTTTCCCCGCCGTCAGCTTAATCTCTCCGCTTATATAGCCGCCTTTACCGCTACTGCTCTCTTCTCGTCCGGCCCCGTAAGCCTCAATTTGGTATATGCCTGTTTCAGGAACAGTCCATTCCTGCACGTACCCTTTGTACGTGAATGTACGCGGCGGCAAGCCGCTAGTCCACTGCGCGTACAACGTTATTTCTCTACTGCTGTCGTTGGAGTCCAATGCTTCACTGCTGTCTTTGGGGTACAAAGGCGTACTGACCCCTATCAGATTGCCGCCCTGCTTCGCGTCAGCCCAGCCCGCAAACGTATATTCTACCGCGTCATCACCATCACCCTCGCTTATCTTGCCGTCAGTATTAACCCCCGTAATGCTTGGCATAACGGTGTAGTTCTTTGCCGCCGCCAGCCCTCCCGCGGCACTCTTAGGCTCGCTCACATTAGCTATAACGTCGGGCATGGGCGCGGCTCCGTGTCCGTTAGCGTCAAATTTTAACGTGTAGGTTTTTTCCTTCCACTGCTGGTACAGCGTCGTATCTTCGGTAAATACTTCATCATCCGGATTCGATATCGCATTTCCCTTTAAGTCTTTCCAAGCGGGCGTGTCAATATCGTAATGCTCCCTGGTAAATTTAGGAATACGTTTACCCGCGTTCTGCGTTACCGTATCGTTTTCCTCATTACTGCCAAGCATAAACTCAGGGTATTTATCCGTTATCTTAAATTCCGCGTATACAGGTGCGGCGTTTTCGGCTTTATACTCTTCATTATCCGTCAATTTTACGGAGACTTGTTCGCCGTCTACTTCTTCCGTTATGCCTGCTATGGTTATTGTATTCTCCGCGTCAGCTTTGGCCTTCCAGTAACGTTTTTGCGGTATCGCGAAACGTTTTTCAAACGTTCCGTTGCCCGCGTTTCTGCTGAAAGTTATCGTGTAATAGGGTTTCCTCGGCGCGTCAGCCCACTGAGCCGTAACCGTAATATTCTTTGTTACGGGTGTGTTAAGCGTTAGTTCCTCGCCTTCTTCGCCTTCAATTTTCCACCCGGTAAGCATATGCATATCCCATTCAGGGGCGTTTCCGAATACTACTAAATTGCCGGCTGTGTCCAGATATTCA